>JAXISU010000340.1:0-2981 GCA_034680425.1 Cyclobacterium sp. | reverse complement strand
ACCTTCGCTTTTTCTACTAATTTCCCTTCTGCAAATTTTGCTGCTTGGAATTTGATGTCGTAGGCATTCCATTTACCCACTCCATTGTAAACTTGTGCCGTAGGTAGCGTTTCATTGATCACTGCAGCCATGCCGTGCAATCCGTAATCCCCATCCAAAACCTGAATTTCATAGCGGTTCTGGAGGTATACGCCACTATTTCCGCCTTCCTTGAGGATCAAAAACTCCACATGGGCTTCGAAATCTCTGAATTCGTCTTTGGTGACAATGTCCGCAGCGCCGTATTTACCACCTGCTCCTGCGGGATCGTTGCTGGAAATTGCTTTTTTTCCATCTACAGGGTCGATGACCTCGGGCCATTTGAGAGGTGGGGTAGCGGCAAGTCTTGGTCCTTTCCAATAGGTCCAGTTTTGTTGCAAAGAGGCATTACTTCCATCCAAGTATAGTTTTGCACCCCTGGGTGGAGGTGTTCCTAGGTAGGATTGCTTCTGTCCAAAACTACTGGAGTAGGCAAATAGTGCAAGGATTAAAAAAAGACTTGGCTTAAGAAGGGATTTCATCTGCGATCTGGGTTAGTATTAATCGATATAAGTTCGGTAATTTTCATTCAATTCAAAGCAATTCTTTGGTTCTCTTTGTTTTAAAACCAGCCTACGGCAGCTCCAAAACTTTTTATTCCGAGAACGAGTGTGATGACCCAGATGAAAAGTCCAAAAAGAATCCCCTTGATTCCTAGGGCATGTTCTCCCAAAAGATCTTTTCTGGTACTCATCCAAAGCAGCCATCCACTAATCAGGGGTAGTAAGATGCCGTTTGCCAATTGGGCTAGGGTGATTAAGGTAACTGGTTTAATTCCAAGGGATGAAAATAGGATCCCGAGAAAGAGGATCAGCCCCATGCTGCCACGCATGGGAGCAGATTGGATGTTTTGGTTCCAACCCAAAATTCCACAAATCACAAGCCCAGCAGCTAAGGGGGCAGTGAGAGAGGAGGTAAGCCCAGCAGCGAATAAGCCAAAGCCCATCAAGTAGGTTCCAAAATCTCCAAAAATGCCCGTAAGTCCTTTGGCAATGTCCTGGGCTGTTTCCAATTCCGTAACTGGATTCGCAGCACCTGCTACCAAAATTGCCATGGATACCAGCCCTCCCAAAACAATTGAAATCCAGAGATCTTTTCTCATCGTGGGTAAATCTTGCTCACTAGTCCACTGTTTCTGCACCAAGCTGGCATAGAGAAACAAGTTGTAGGGAACTACGGTAGTTCCAATTAAGGCTACGAGGGTTGGGAGCTTTTCAGTGGAAAACGTAGGTACAAATCCTTGGAGGAAATCCGAAAAGTTGGGCTTGGTTAAAGCTGCAGCTATGAGAAAAGCCACAGACATGAAGAGGACTAACCCTACCAGGATCCTTTCCAAACTTTTGTAATTACCCGACCAGAGCAGGATTCCTGCCAGCAGTCCAACCAGTAAATTGCCTGATTGCAGGTAGATAGGTCCAAATTTCCATGTAGGTAAATCCAGAAAAATCCCGATGCCCAAATAGGTTCCTGTAATATTCCCACTTTGGTAAGCCGCATTCCCTATGCCTATCGCGGTAAGAATAAGTCCCATGACCAGCAGCTTTCCTAGCTTAGAACCTGTGCTGTTACGCACCAACTGACTGAGGTCCATCCGGGTGAGGATTCCAATTTTACCAGATAATTCTTGCAAAAAAATAGTTGCTACAATGCTCAAAACCAGCGACCATAGCAGCGTATAGTCGTACTGAATCCCGGCAAGGGTACAAACGGTAACGGTTCCTGGGCCAATAAATGCTGCAGTAATTAGTGGTCCTGGGCCAATAGAAGCTCCTAGTTTTTTTAGATTCACGTTGGGATTTTTTTTGAAAATAGGTAATTGGGTAGAATTTTTGTAGGTTTTCCGATACACTTTTAAAAATTCTCATGATTTGGATTAAAAGATTCGGAATGGTTTTGGGAGGAATTTTAATTCTTCTGGTACTGGTATTGATTTTTTCTTACCGAAGTGACCTTTCCACTGAAGCAGTGAATGAAAAATACTTGACTCCCGAGTCTCAGTTTATTGAAGTTGATGGATTGAAAGTGCATGTTCGGATTTTGGGGGAAGGCGAACCCGTTTTTTTGCTCCATGGGAGCTTTGCTTCCTTGCACACTTGGGATGCTTGGCAGCAAGCGATGAGTCCCTACTACCAAACGATTTCCTTGGATTTTCCAGGCCATGGGCTTACGGGTCCAGATTCCTTAAAGCGTTACAGCACAAAAGATTACAGTGAGCTAGTTCGTGCCTTGGCTCAAAAACTAAACCTTTCCCAATACCATGTAGCTGGTAATTCCATGGGAGGTGGAGTTGCATTGCAGCACGCCTCCGATTATCCAGGGAATGTGATTTCCTTGAACTTGATAGATTCAGGGGGTGCACCAGCAGCTGAACGGGGTACTACAGATTCTACCAGCCAAAAGAAAGCGAATACAGGAGGGGCTTGGATCTTCCAAGTAGCTCGTCATCCCGTGTTCTCCAAGCTACTTTTGTCCTGTACCCCAAAATTTCTTTTTGCACTCAATATGGAGCAGGTTTACGGGGACGATTCCAAAGTCACGGATGAGGTTACGACGCGCTATTACGAGTTGATGCTACGCGAAGGAAATCGACAAGCTACCTTAGATCGTTTGAGCCAGCCTAGAAATAGCAACATCCAATTTGAACGGCTAACCATGCCTACCTTGATTCTTTGGGGGGCCGAGGACACCTGGATTCCGGTGGCTCAAGGGAAACGCTTGCAGCAAGCCTTACCTGGATCTAATCTGGTCATCCTAAATGGAGTAGGACATGTCCCAATGGAAGAAAGCCCGACTGAAACTGTCGCAGAATACCTCAGTTTCCTCGGTGTGGAGGTACGAAAGACCTACCTTCAGCCTTTCAACCAAGTAGCCTATGCACATTGAACTTTTGGTATACCTCCTTT
>JAXISU010000339.1:0-2994 GCA_034680425.1 Cyclobacterium sp. | reverse complement strand
TAATCATGACCCATCAGGGCTTGTTGATTTTTATTGAAGTAAAGTTTCGATCGGGGGTAGCCTTTGGCTATGCGGAGGAGTTTGTGCATGCTACCAAAAAGAAACTCATAGTCAAGGCTGCGGACCAATACATCTATAAGAAGGATTGGCATCGGGACATCCGCTTTGATATTGTGGGGGTGTACCAGGATTCTAAGGGCACTCTGCACTTTCGTCAGTTTGAGGATGCCTTCTACTGAACCTTGACTTCTAATCTTTTCGGTAGATCAGCTTGCCCTCCTTGTCCCACTCTGCCCGGATGTAGGGGCGGAAGTTTTTGGTGTAGGGCTTTTCTTGGTACTGAATTTCCCGCTTACGAATGGTCTGGGTGTTGTTGGTATTCCAATACTCGGTCCATAGGCCTACTTTTTGCCCAAAGCGGTATTCCCCAGTGACCGCCACCTGCTGGTTTTCATAGAAGTGGAAAAAATTACCTTCCTCCAATCCATACTGGACTGGGATCAGCTTTTCAATCGCTTTGGTACTTGTATTAAAGTAAGTAATCTTTGATTCCTTGGGCCAGCCTTCTTCGAAATGAGCTTTGTCTTGCAGAACATTTTCCCCATCAAAGACCAACCAGGTCTGGTGCTTGGTACCGTAATAAAACATGCCTCGTTCGACTACCACTTGGTTGACTAGGCGTTGGTAGGGTCCATGGAGGAGGTAGCCTTGGCCTTCGACAAATCCCTGGGTTCGGATAGTACGTTCTTTTGTATCGTACCAATACCGGTCGCGGAGGTAGGGATTGCTCTTCCAGGAGGCATCCGTGTAGTGAAATAGTTCGGTGTATTCTTGGCCTCGAAGACTTCTTCGCGTACTTCCTTTCCGTGTTTTTATCCCGAAATAGGTGCTTTTACGTGCCTTTTTTTTCTTCTCCTTCTTCTCCTCCTTTACTTTTTGATCGTCAAAAAGCAGCAAGGGTGCTACGGTAGGAAGTAGGGAGGAACTGACCAAGCCTGTAGAATCCTCCTTCGCTTTTTGGTCCACGCCAAGGTCTTGGCCCTGTACCCATTGGGCGCCGAGTAGGAGGAGAAATAGGAGGAATAGAAACTGCTTCATTGCTGAATACTAACGGCGAATGGGCTTGCCTAGTACCTCCAAAAGTAACATTTCGCGATCAAATCTTTTCGATTGTTTATTAATTATAATCTTCTGCCTACTTTTGAACTCTTGCTACCAAACCACAACTCTCATGAATTCTATTTTATCAGATCGCGTACTTCAAATGGAAGAGTCGGCCACCCTGGCCATGGCAAAAAAAGCCAGAGAGCTTAAAGCTCAAGGGATTGACATCATCAGTTTGAGCTTGGGTGAACCGGACTTCAAAACTCCGAAGCACATTCAGCAGGCTGCCAAAGATGCGATCGATGAAGGAAAATATTTCTCTTACCCTCCTGTCTCCGGATACCAGGATTTGCGTGAAGCCATTGCGAAGAAGCTTCGCGAGGAAAACAACATTCAAGAAGCCAAAGCAGAGCACATCGTCGTGTCTGTGGGAGCCAAGCATTCCATCGCCAATACCTTCATGTGCATCCTCAACGAGGGTGATGAGGTGGTTATTTTTTCCCCGTACTGGGTGAGCTATGCCGAGATCATCAAGTTGTGTGGTGGTGTCCCTGTACTGATTGAAGGAACCCTTGAAAATAACTTTAAAGCATCTGCAGCACAGTTGGAAGCGGCCATGACTTCCAAGACCAAAGCGGTGATCTATTCTTCCCCTTGCAACCCAACGGGCTCTGTATTCTCCCAACAGGAATTGGAAGCCATCGCCAATGTGGTGAAGAAGCACGAGGGGGTAGTGGTCATTGCGGATGAGATTTATGAGTTGATCAATTTTACAGGTAAAAACTTCAGCATTGCCTCCCTTCCAGGCATGTTTGAGCGAACCATTACGGTCAATGGATTTTCCAAAGGCTATGCCATGACAGGCTGGAGAGTGGGTTACATCTGTGCTCCTTTGGAAGTGTCCAAGGCAGTAGAAAAAATGCAGGGTCAGTTTACCTCTGGCAACACCGGTATCGCCCAGCGTGCAGCTTTGGCTGGTATCGCAGGAGATCAAGGTCCTTCTCAAGAAATGGCCGTTCAGTACTTGAAGCGTCGTGATTTGATGTTGGGCTTGCTTAGAGATATCCCAGGCATCAAAACCCATGTACCCGAAGGAGCCTTTTATTTCTTCCCAGATGTCACTGCCTTCTTTGGCAAGTCTGCACATGGACAGCAGGTAAACAATGCGGATGAACTCTGCATGTACTTGCTTGCCATCGCCAATGTGTCCCTAGTGACTGGATCTGCTTTTGGAGCGGATAATTGTGTGCGAATTTCCTATGCAGCTTCTGAAGCCGACTTGATCGAGGCGATGAAGCGCATGAAAAAAGCCTTGGGCGAGCTGGCTTAAGCCTTCTTATTTTATCTGCTCAGTAGTGTTGCTGCTGAGCGGGTATTTCTAATTTACTCCCTCTCCCTCTAGCCCATGGCTCAGGTACTTGTCATCACTCCCGTAAAAAATGCCATCGAGACCACCTTGGATACTGCACGAGCGATCGCTGCTTCCTCGGTAAAGGTTCAGCATGTCATTTTTAATGATTTCAGTACGGAGGAGACCAAGGCCAGTTTGGAAAAGCACCGAGCCGAACTCGGCTATGGTCTGATCCATATCGAGGACTTGACGGATCATCCTTCGCCCAACTACAAGTTGGTGCTGCAGCTTGCCCAGCAGCAAGCACTGGAAGCAGGAATTCCACTTTTGGTGGTGGAGTCAGATGTGGTGGTCACCCCCACTACCATTGAAACCCTTTTAAATCAGGTGGAGGCAGATCCTACATCAGGCTTGGTTGGTTCGGTGACCGTAGATGAGCAGGGGGTGGTTAATTTTCCCTACCTCAAATTTAAGGGAGTCAAGGAGCCGGTCATCGCTACCCAGCGCAGCTTGAGTTTCTGTTGCACCCTATTTTCACC
>JAXISU010000338.1:0-3002 GCA_034680425.1 Cyclobacterium sp. | reverse complement strand
TTGGACATGGAATCAAGAATGGGAGTTTCAACTTTATCCAAAAGCAACCAGCGGTGCGTCGAAAAAAGGTAGCCCATAAACGTCTCAGTAGTTGTCTTTTGGGCATTATCTGCAAGAACTTCCCCAGAATAAGGGTTGACAAAGTAGGTGATCGAGTTTTCTTCCCCAGACTTTTTGAGGGAAAATTGGTGGGTTCTCCCCTCCTGGCCGAAAACTTGGAAGCCAACTACCTGACCACCCAATTGCGTTTCTAGAGTGGATTTAAGTTCATCCAAAGGAATAGCCTCCCCCTCCTTCTCAACAAAATAGCGCTCTGAATCAAAAAATTCACGGATTTCTGTGTTGTAGACATAGATGGTTCCTGTCAAGCAAACTGCTATCACAATCAAACCGCAAGTCAAACCAGCATACAGGTGAATGTCATTGAGAAATTGGCGAATGGGCTTCCACATAAGGCCTTATTTTTATTTGGAACAAATCTAAACAAGGATTTTTATTCTTTGAGAAGGATACTCATTTTTTTTTGAAAAAATTGAAAACCGATAGACTTTACCAACCCCTACTATCCGAACATTTCTTTGATTTGGTATATTTAGAAAAATTTGATTCGTATGCATTTTTCAAGATTGATTTTGCCTTTCCTACTTCTAGTGCTATTAGTTTCCTGTGAAGAGAAAAATCAGGGGCCTGATCCCCGCCTAGAACAGCCCGAGCATTTCAAAAAAGTGTTGGAAGCACATGGGGATTGGGTGCAATGGGTGGACGCCAAGTCTTTATCCTTTGCAATGGTCCATGAAACTACCCTAGAATGGGAAAATCATTACCTCGACCTCCAAGAAGGTAAGGTGCGCATCGATGCAGACCTTTTTCAAGCCGGAAATGACGGGGAGCAAGTTTGGATAAGCCCCAATCGGCAAGCCTTTCCTGGAAATTCCGTTCGCTTTTACCACAACCTGTATTCGACCTTCCTCAGTATCCCCTACACGCTGACCGATACCTTGGTTACCATCACTCCATTGGATAATCGAGTCTTCAATGGCATCAGTTATCCAACACTGGAGGCAAAAGTGAAGGATGGAAAACTTTTAGGGCCATCCAATCGCTACGAATTGCTTATCGACCCGAGTACAGGTCGTTTGGCATGGGTGCTATTTGCAGTGACGTTCTACGACAAAGGGAACCAGGTGCAGGAAGCCTTGAAATACGAAGACTACCGAGACGCAGGTGGCTTGATTTTCCCAAGAGTGATTACTGGCTACCAAATCGAAAATGATTCAAGCACCCGAATCCGATACCAAACTAGCTTTTCAGATGTGTTTTTAGTCAAAGATGAACTCGATTCTGATCTATTTGAAATGCCTAAAACTGCAGTTAAGTCCAATTGATCTTGAAAAAGGACAGCAACCTCAACTTGATGCAAACAAAAAAGGAGACAAAAACTTGTCTCCTTTTTTTTAGCTTATTGTCTCTTTAGGAAATCACTGACCCCGGAGATGTTACTTCGTGTGGCTGGAGCAATTTGAGTTTTCCATCCTTATCTGCTGCCATCAAAATCATCCCTTCACTATCGATTCCCATCATACTTCGTGGAGCCAAGTTAATCAACATGGTCACTTGCTTGCCCACCAAAAACGCGGGATCAAAATGCTCGGCAACACCACTCAAGACAGTGCGATGCCCTAAGCCAATATCTACTTTCAACTTCAACAATTTTTTGGATTTGGGCATTGCTTCGGCCTCCAAGACCGTGACCACTCGCATATCCAACTTTGCAAAATCATCGTAAGTAATCAGCTCCTTCATCGGAGTAACCGGGAGGTCTGCAGCTTCATTCATTTTTTTAGCGTTTTCTAGTTTTTGAATTTGTTTCTCCACTACCTCATCCTCAATCTTCATAAATAGGAGTCCGATTTCACCCAAAGCCCGATTGGCTTGGAGCAGGTTTCCGTTCCCCGCATCGGACCAGGAAGTAGCGGTCATCCCAAAGGTGCGGTACAATTTTTGGGCAGTAAATGGCAAGAATGGCTCAGATAGAATCGCCAAATTGGCTGCCACATTCAAGGCAATATTTAGAATGGTTTGGGTGCGGGCCACATCTGTTTTGACCTCTTTCCAAGGCTCCGTATCCGCCAAGTACTTATTTCCCATTCGGGCCAAATCCATCATCAAGCCCTGGGCTTCTCGGAAACGGAAGCGTTCAATGGAAGCAGCAATTTTTTCTGGAAATCCTTCCAATTCCTGAAGCAATTCCTCGTCAATTCCTCTCAATTCTCCTCGAGCAGGCACTATTCCGTCAAAAAACTTTTGCGTAAGCACCACGGCCCGATTCACAAAATTGCCATAGATCGCCACCAACTCCGAATTGGTTCTTGTTTGAAAATCCTTCCAAGTAAAATCATTGTCCTTGGTCTCGGGCGCATTGGCAGTCAGCACATACCGAAGTAAATCCTGCTGTCCAGGAAACTCTTCCAGATATTCATGAAGCCACACTGCCCAATTACGGGAAGTAGAGATCTTGTCTCCCTCCAAGTTTAGAAACTCATTTGCAGGCACATTGTCCGGGAGAATATACCCTCCATGGGTTTTTAAGATTGCTGGAAAAATGATGCAATGGAACACAATATTATCCTTGCCGATAAAGTGAACCAGTTTGGTATCCTTGTCTTTCCAGTAAGGCTCCCAATCAATCCCTTTGTCTTTTGCCCACTCCTTGGTAGCTGAGATATAGCCAATCGGAGCATCAAACCAAACATACAGCGCCTTCCCTTTGGCATTAGGAAGAGGTACGGGTATTCCCCAATCCAAATCTCGAGTCATGGATCTTGCTTGAAGTCCATCTCCTGCTTCTAGCCAAGAGCGGCACTGACCCAAGACATTGTTTTTCCAATCGTCCCCATGCTCCTCCAAAACCCATTTCTTCAAGAAATCCTGGTAGCGAGCCAAGTCCAAAAACCAGTGAGTAGTATCTTTCAAAATGGGAGTTCTACCACTCAACTTGGACT
>JAXISU010000337.1:0-3003 GCA_034680425.1 Cyclobacterium sp. | reverse complement strand
GTGGTCAAGTCGAGTATGACCTCAGGTGGTAGAATCTTGTGTTGGTGAATGGTGGTGATGCCTGCATCGATATCACGCGTGATGGCGATCCCGAGTATCCATCTGGCTGATCCGAACCGCTTGTAATAACGTCAGAGGAATTAGTAGCCGCTCAAGCGGAAATCATCCGACTAGCTGAGTCTGTGCCCTGCACCAATGCCTCCGAATGGAAATTTACTCCCATGGGAAACAAAGCTTGCGGAGGTCCTGCTAGATACATTGCCTACCACCAGAGTGTGGAACGTGAACTTTTAGATTTGGTGGAGCAATTTACACTAGCGCAAAAAGCCTACAACGAAACGAACAATGTCCTTTCAGATTGCTTGCTGGTAGGACCACCAAGAACCATTCAATGCGAAGCCAACAAAGCCGTGCTTGTCTATTGATTTTGATTTTTTGATGTGCTCCTGATTTCTATTTTTTGTCAGGCACCCTATTTTTTCTTGGTCGGCCAAATGGCCGACCAATTTTGTTTTAGGGAACGACATTCACTTTCCCTCTGGAAAACTTAGCTTTTCAGTTATTCCTCCTCGAGTAGCCGAGAAAGTAGTTCACATGCAGCTTCAGAAAGGATAGTCCCCGGCCCAAAAACGGCCACTACCCCCTCTTTTTTCAAAAAGTCATAGTCCTTGGCAGGGATCACTCCCCCAGCTACTACGCGTATATCTGCACGTCCCATTTGACGCAAGCAGGAGATCAGTTCTGGAATCAGCGTCTTGTGCCCAGCCGCCAAGGAAGACACGCCCACCAGGTGCACATCATTTTCTACGGCCTGCTCTGCCACCTCTTGGGGAGTTTGAAATAGTGGGCCTATATCCACATCAAAGCCCAGATCAGAGAAACCCGAAGCAATCACCTTGGCTCCTCTATCGTGACCATCTTGCCCCATTTTTGCCACCAGAATACGAGGTCTTCTGCCCTCCTCTTGGGCAAACCGATCTGAAAGGCGCTGGGCTTCTACAAATGATTTCTGTTGTTTCACTTCTGCTGCATATACTCCCGAGATGGATTGGGTTTGGGCTTTGTGACGCCCAAAGGCCTGCTCCATGGCAAAGGAGATTTCTCCTAAAGTAGCTCTTTTTCTTGCTGCGTCGATGGCTAAGGCCAGTAAATTTCCTTCCCCAGAAGCAGCTGCAGCCCTTATTTGATCCAAAATGGCCGTAACCTCTTCTTGATTTCGCTGGCTTTTCACCTGCTTCAAACGCAAAATTTGGGAATCCCGTACCGTGTGATTGTCTACTTCCAGGAGTTCCAACTCGGTTTTTTCATCCACTCGGTAGCGGTTGACTCCGACGATTACATCCTTGCCCCCATCGATTCTCGCCTGCTTTTTAGCAGCCGCCTCTTCAATTCGGAGTTTAGGAAGTCCCGTTTCGATGGCCTTGGCCATCCCCCCCAATTTCTCCACTTCTTCAATCAAGCTCCAAGCTCTTTTGGCCAACTGATCCGTGAGGTACTCCACGTAATAGGATCCACCCCAAGGGTCTACCACCTCGGTTACCCCCGTTTCTTGTTGCAGCACCAACTGGGTATTCCGAGCGATGCGTGCAGAAAAATCAGTAGGCAGCGCGATGGCCTCATCCAGCGAATTGGTATGCAGGGACTGGGTATGCCCCATCACTGCTGCCAAGGCCTCCATGGCTGTTCGGGTCACGTTATTGAAGGGATCCTGCTCAGTGAGCGACCAACCGGAAGTTTGACAGTGAGCGCGCAAAGCCAAAGATTTGGGGTCCTTGGGACCAAACTGGGCAACCAACTTGGACCAGAGCAAACGTCCCGCTCGCAACTTGGCTACTTCCATAAAATAATTCATTCCTACCCCCCAGAAGAAGGAAAGTCGAGGAGCAAAGTCATCAATCGCCAAGCCTGCTTTCAAGCCTGTGCGCAGGTATTCTAACCCATCGGCCAGGGTGTAGGCCAATTCCAAATCTGCGGTAGCCCCGGCCTCTTGCATGTGGTAACCGGAGATGGAAATGGAGTTAAACTTGGGCATCTCCTTGGAAGTAAATTCGAAAATATCCCCAATCAGTCGCATACTGGCCTGTGGGGGATAGATGTAGGTGTTCCGCACCATGAATTCCTTGAGAATGTCATTTTGGATGGTGCCCGAAAGCGCCGATCGCTCCACTCCTTGCTCTTCTGCAGCAACGATAAAAAATGCCAAAATGGGAATGACAGCCCCATTCATGGTCATGGAAACCGATATTTGATCCAAGGGGATCTGGTCAAACAAGACCTTCATGTCATCCACCGTATCGATGGCTACCCCTGCCTTGCCTACATCCCCTTGCACCCTAGGGTGATCTGAATCGTAGCCTCGGTGTGTAGCCAAGTCAAAGGCAACCGACAAGCCCTTTTGACCTCCTGCCAGATTGCGACGGTAGAAAGCATTGGACTCCTCCGCGGTAGAAAATCCAGCATATTGACGAATCGTCCAAGGTCGCTGCAAGTACATGGTCGCATAAGGACCGCGAAGAAAAGGGACAATTCCTGCTGTAAAATGCAACTCGCGCAATTCGGCGATGGCCGCAGGATCAAATTGGTCAGGAATAAGGACCTGCTCGGGTGACTCCCAAGTACTGGCAGGAACCTTCGTTGGCTCGGTACCACTTTTTGAATTCCACTGTTTAAAATCTGGTCTCATTGGGCGTCGAGGATTAAACTTTCAACCAAATAGGCCGCACGAGTGGGCTTTAATTCCTGTGCCGCTTCCTCAAAGGGAGGTAGGGGTTTGTTGTAACTCAAGGCTGCAGGCGAAGCATAGGCATTCGCTCCTACCTTCACTTTGGTTTTATCCAAGAGCTCTCCTTGGATCTTGGCACGGTACGTTTTGACTCGATTCTGAAGCCTTCCTGTTTGGTAGGCATTCCACCAGCCACCTTCCTGCTCGAGCAGGGTCAAGGCCGTTTGCGTTTCTTGAACGAGGTCAGCAACCAAATTTTCCAAAAAGTAAGCACCTGCGCT
>JAXISU010000336.1:0-3005 GCA_034680425.1 Cyclobacterium sp. | reverse complement strand
ATTGGGGTATGGTTGATCAAAAAAAATATCTCCGCCACCTTTGTGACCATACCCATGTTTTTCATGTTTACGGTCACGCTTGCTTCTCTAGGATTATTTGCCTGGAAAAACTTTCAAGATGAAGGCTATATCCTTGCAAGTATTGCTTCCATCTTATTTGTGTTGGCCATTGCCTTGATTCTTTTGGCCATCCGAAGCCTAAAAAAAGAGGTCAAAGCGTCTGAACAGTCGCTTTGACCCCATTTTTAGTAGTCAAGTACTCAGTCGGCTCCGTCTAGCTTTGCCTTGGCTATGGAGTAAGCAGCTGCCTGCCTTCCTTGAGTCAAGCCTGCCGTCGCATCAAAGGAGTAATGGATACCCCCATAAATGCGGGACATAGACGCTTCTTCTGCCCAAGTTCTAAATTGACCTGCGTTGGCTGGGAAAAAGTGAGCCATTACTTCTGCGGCAGCCCCTGAGAAGGATGCATGTCCCGAAGTATACGCAGGAAAATTAGGGGTTCCCAAAATGGTTTTAAATCCAGGAATGGTCTGAATCGGTCTTGGGTAATGGTAGTAGTACTTGGCATCCCAACAGGCAATTCCTGCATCGGCTATGGCCATGTTGAGGTAAGCAAATACCCGAGCGGTACGCACAGGACTCAGCTTATTGGCTACCACTTCTTCTTTTGCAAAACGATTCCAATGTCCTGGAGGGGTATAGGTATTCAACCCATCGTTCCAGAAGTTGGCTATCCTACGCTGGTTGGTCGTTAGGTTATTGGCATACTGCTTCAATTCTGCTGCATCTTTTTGAAATTCAGGAGAATTAGGAGCAGGAGGTGGACCGGGCCGAATGGCTTCCACATTGGGCACATTCCACAGGCGAACCTTCCCAAAAAGCGGAACTAAGCCAACCGAACGCTGAGGAGTCTCCTGATTTTCCCAGACCCATCCGAAGCGCTCCTTAGCAGCATTCTTGATGGAATCGGATTTAGCTCGAGTAGTTTGGGCATTTTTCATCCCATCTGTAGATGCTCTGGCTAGTGCCGTTTTGGCCACTTCGCTGCCAATTAATTTGCCTGCTTCCACATCACTGCTCACGTTGATGCCCGCTACGATTAGAGATTCCAAATGCTCTTGTGCTTTCTGGGCCAAAAATTCTTTCTCCAATGGGAACATTGCGGTAAGAATGTCTTGTGAAGCCTTAGCAATGACTGCTCCGTCCGAAGGATAGGAAAAGAGTCCATTATTCTCGTAGGAAGATTTGATCTGTGGATCCAATTGGTAGGGAGCCTGACGCTTAAACTTGTACTTGTATTGCCAAGCCATAATTAATCCGTCGTATTGAGCTACACTCAAATGGGCAAGCATCCTGCTGGTATATGGCGGATGAGAATAGGGAAACTTGGGATACTTAGAAGGGTTAGCTGGATCTGGTACAGGATAGCTTCCGTCTGGATTGGGCGCTGGGATCAAATTGTATTTGGTCGCCAATTCCAGTGCGATTTCATTCCATCTCAGGAGCGGATTGTTGGTCCAGTACCCCACTGCCTCCCGCTGTGCGGAAGTAGCATTGCTCTGTTTCTCCTTGGCATCTGCCAATTCCTTCAGCAATTCAGGAGATCCAGCTGCAGCAGGATTTGGAATGGAAATTTGTTCATTTGAGGTATGCAGTATCAATTTCCACTGCCCTGCATTGGCATCTAAGTTTGAATATTGATAGCCAGTAAAGTCATACTTGGTTGGCAAATCTTCCACACATGAAGAAACTAAAAACGTGAAGAGAAGAAGTCCTATGGTTATGTAATTGTATTTTTTCATCTTGTCTGAATTAAAAGGCCTTAAACTGATAGGTGATTCCTAGTCCATAGCCAGAAAACTGGCCCATATTCCTTCCAGAAATTGCCTGTTGGTAGGAGGCGATAAGTCCAAGGCCTTTGCCACCACTTTTAAAATAATACTGAGCAAATCCCTCTATTCGGTCAAAATCTACCTTATTAGTCGGCAGTGGCATGCAATAGGTCCGGATGTCATCCCCAGAGGCTGATCGAATGGTGGTCAAACTTGCTTCTACCCGAAGTCTATAATTAAACAACCAGGACCCTAAGGTAAGCTGACTGTGAAAGGCATCTGGAACATTCATTGTGGAAGAATATACCGATCCATTTGCATAGTAGTACTCACGCTCAGCATTGGTAGTCCCCCTATTTAGATACGCATAAGAGGCTCGAACATAAGGGCCTTTATTCAATTCATACTTTCCAATGGCTCTGATGCCGAGTTCATTGGCTCCGAGGCCCAGGCTAAAGGGCATGTAATCCGATAAATAGTTGGAGGCTGGGGTACTGTAACTCAAGTTTGAAAACCCAGTTAATTTGCCTTTGCCAATAGATTTCTCAAGGAATAAAGCCTTCACCGAAATCCCTAAATCCTGGATTCCTTGCACACCAGCCATCTGCCCCGCAGAAGCCGCTGTTTTGACATAGGGGAGACTCAGGATTACGTTGACCTTGTCTGTAATCCCTCCTACGATCATGGGCATGCCCATCTGCCTGGTGAACGTACCAATGTTTTGATTCACTCGAATCGTAGAGCCCTCCCAATACCGGTCCCAGGTGACCTGCTCGTATTGTAGGGCAATGCATATTTCCCCTTTGGGCATCATTAGCCCATCCAAGGGAGTTTGCGCATGCGCTATGGTAATGATCCCCAAGCTCGCGCAAAGCAAGCCAAGGAATCTGAAATAATTCTTCATCGCTAGTATGTGTTGAGGTAAATAAAAAGGAGAATGCGCAGGTCCATTCAGGAATTTTACCTTGAATTGGAGCTACGTCTCGAAAGTTTGAACCCAAAAGCAAAATCACCCTTGATGATACTGGGTCAAAAGAAAAAATTAGCTGTGTTGGGGAGGGGGGCTGTCTAGAATGAAACTAGGACTCAAATACGTTGAAAAAATAAACCCAATTTCTGTGGTAAACTTCGGCGAACTCATCCCTTCAAAGGAAAGTAGCCCAGTCCCTAAGT
>JAXISU010000335.1:0-3010 GCA_034680425.1 Cyclobacterium sp. | reverse complement strand
GGTCGTGAAATGGGCGAAGGAGGTCACGATCATGCGACCCATTCAGGGGCCATGAGTATTCGAGCTGCGGAAATTGATTTGAATGGGAAGGTCCTTTGGGACGAACTTTTGGATGCAAAAACCTGTGATTGCTGCCAAACGAGCAGTGCTATCACCGATTTGGGTCCTGTGGTAGTTTACCGCAATCGATCCGACCGAGAGATTCGAGACATTGCCATTACGCGACTTGTAAACGGTAAATGGACCGAGCCAGCCATTATCCACCCAGACGGATGGGAGATTACTGGATGTCCGGTCAATGGACCCAAAGTGGTAGCCAAAGGTTCTAATCTGCTTATCGGTTGGTTTACGGCCCCAAAAGGCATCCAACAAGTTAAATTCGCCTTTTCTACCGATGCAGGAGCCTCCTTCGGTAAGCCTGTGGTGATTGAATCTACTGGGCTAATCGGCCGCGTAGATGTAGCACTACTCAGCGAGGATTGGGGAGTGGTTTCCTGGATGGAAACCAAAGGAGAGCAAACCTTCCTTTATGCGGCGGGTATTGACCAAGCAGGAGAAATGGGAGCCACCCTTCAGATCACATCACTTGATCCGAGTAGAAAAAGTGGTTTCCCGCAACTTGAAGTCCTTGGTGGCCAAGTCTATTTTGCTTGGACTGAGGTAGTAGGTGAGAATAAAAATGTCCGAACTGCACGAATCCCTCAGGAAGCCTTTTTGTTCTAAAAAGACTTCCTGAGGTTTATTTTTTAATGCGCATGGGAAGAGGAAGGCTGTGCTTTTGATTTTTCGCCTTGACTTTCACTTGGACTCATCATACTTTTTTTACCCGAAAGCTGTGCGGATGCATCGACAGCGAAGGCTCCATGCGAGACTATTTCTTCGCCAGCCTGTAAGCCAGCGGTGATTTGGTAGTTTTCTCCGAGCCTATTCCCTAAAGTGACTTCCCGCATTTCAAAACTAGGCACATCTGTGTTGGGAACCTTTACGTAGACCACGGAGCGCTTTCCAGTCCAAAGAATGGCTGTTCTCGGAACCACCAAGTCGGTAGCGGCAGGTGACTTTCCTGAAGAAATTTTTGCTGTCACAAACATTTCTGGCTTCAGCAGCATCCCTCCATTGGAGATTTCTGCTCGGAGGGAGGCAGCACGTGTATTGGGATCGATTAGAGGATCGATAAAGGATACTCGTGCTTGCTGGCTTTCGCTCGGCCTTCCTGCCACCGTAAATTGGATGTTGTCTCCAAGGGATACAAAAGGCAAATCCGTCTCATACACATCCAGACGAAGCCAAAGTTTGGAAAGGTCGGTGACGGTAAAGAGAACCGAACCCGTTCCTACATAATCTCCAATCGATACATTTTTTTGAAGAACGACTCCAGATTGATCCGACAAAATATCCCATTTTTCTTTGACTACTCCTGCACGCTCGATTTCAGCGATCTGCGCTGGAGTTAGTTTCCAAGAGGCTAACTTTTCTTTGCTGGCTTGGTAGAGTTGCGGGTAACTGCCTTTGGTTTTGATGGCTTCCAAAAATTCCTTTTGAGCAGTAATTAACTCAGGAGAATAGATGGTGGCTAGTTTTTGCCCTGCTCGAATTTGTTCCCCGGTGAAGGTGACAAACAATTTCTCTATCCTCCCGGGGAATTTGGCCGTTATGGAGGCGTTTTCTCGTTCATCCGCTTTCAATTTACCTGTAAGTAGGAGTTCCTTGCCTGAAGCTGATCCGCCCGCTACTTGGGTTTGTACCGCTGCCAAGGCGATTGCTTCCTCGGTCATTTGGATGGCATTTGGATTGCCGCTTTCAGTTATCCCTTGTGACACGGGTATCAAGTCCATGCCACAGATGGGACAGGTTCCAGGAGCGTTTAGCTTAACTTGGGGATCCATGGAGCAGGTCCAAAGGGTAGGTGCCCCCTCGCTGGATTCGTGATCGTGGGAATCAGCACTGCTTGAGCTGAGGGAATGGATCATCCAACCCAAAATCAACCCTACGAGTAAGGTGATGGAAATCAACCCAATTTTTGATGCGAATAGTTTGTTCATGGCTTTTCTAGTTTGAAGAAATGGAGGAATTTTGGATCAAAGCTTCGAGTTGCTGTAAGCTTTGATGTCCTTGATAGGTGGCGTAGAGCACCTTTCGCTTGTATTCTAATTCCTGCTGCTGAAGTTGAAGTACGTCAAGCAGGCTGCTTTTGCCTGTGGCTAAGCCTGATTCGAGCAACTGCAGTTGCTGATCGATCAAGGCTACTTGTTCCTGGTATAAGTTGAGGTTCCGGTTACTTTCTTCCCAACCTCTGAAAGCGGCTGCCCACTGCATGGCCAATCGAATTTCGGTCTCCTTTTTTTCGAATTCCACGGCTTGTTGAAGTAACGAGGCCTCCTTAATTTTTGAATCGATTTTCTTGCGGTAAATCGGAAGACTTAGGGTCAGCATGGGCATGGTCATGTTGTTGCCTCCCATAGGCATTCCATTCTCTATTCGTGGAGAAAAGGTCATGTAATTGACTCCAGCGCCTAGCATGGGACGACCTTCCAATTGGGCCATCTTTTGTTGCTGGGCTAAAGCCGATTTTTCGGCTGCAAACATGGACAACATGGGGTTGCTCTCCTTGATTTTTTCGAGATAGGCCTGTTTTTCTAAAGGTAAGGATGCAGCATCCAACTGATCTGGAAGGATAACTGGGCTGTCCATCGGCCGGTTGAGCAATTGGTTGAACTGAATTTTGAGTACCGTTAGATTTTCTTGCAGTTGCATCAATGTAGTCTCCTGTTCGTTGCGTTGCAATTTGAGTTGCAATACGCCAGCCATACCCACAGAAGCGGAAGTCATGGAAGGAGTGGGCATTCCACTAATAATCCCTGGGCTAGCACTTTCAGGTGTAGCTGCATTCCCCATGCCAGACATTCCTGACCCAGCGGATCGTATCGACTGGGTCATGCTTGGGGTAGGGGAACTCAACCCAGTAGAATTCCCTACCTGGTAGTTTACCAACAAGAGGCTTTCCTGCTTG
>JAXISU010000334.1:0-3012 GCA_034680425.1 Cyclobacterium sp. | reverse complement strand
TGTACCCAGAGCCGGAGTCGAACCGGCACGAGTGTAACCTCATTGGTGTTTGAGACCAACGCGTCTACCAATTCCGCCATCTGGGCAAGTACACAACCCATTCCGTTCTGAATGGGGATGCAAATATGAATACAAAAATGATTTCCTACAAACTCAAGCGCCTACTTCTTGTAATTTTTTTGTACTCCAAGCCTGAGGCTTTTCAGAAAAGAGCGTTTTAGTAAAACTCCAAACTGATTTAAACAACTGTGAATCACGATACTGATTCAATGCTACTTCGCTTTCCCAGTGGCTGTAGGTGACGAAAATATTTTTTTGATTCTCGTCCTGCCAGAGTTCCAAATGCCGGCAACCAGGGAAATTCCGGATCAAAATTTTATGTGCTTCAAAATTCTCCAAGAACGCAGGTACTTCCTCTGGGCGAAAAGTCATGCGGACCACACGAATCAAACTCATGGCTCAAAGTTGATGTAGACCACACTGTCTCGTTTCAATCCCAGAAGGTTACCCCCATGTCCGTGATTGATTCCAATTTCCAAAACATCCAAACTATTAAAAAACAAATAGGGCTCTCCTGCTTCTACTTGGTCGTAGCCCGTTTGGAGTTGGCGCAGGGTCTCCCTGCCAAACTGCACGGTAAATTTTCCTGGATTTAGCTTTTCAAATACTTCTCGACCGATATTGGTGATCAGGTTGCCATAGCGATCTACGCGTACCACGTGCCCGATAATCTGTTCGCGGGTGGCCTTCACCTGTCTCGGCATTAATTTTTTGAATTGGGTAGATGGCCCTCCAAAATCATGGATGGCGGCCCCAGAAGCTACTTTCGCAGCGATTGGCCCTAAAATATCTCGGGTTGGAAAGGTGGAGTCCTTTACATGAGTGTCCGCAAACTGCACGATAATCCCTGGATCGTAATCTGCCAACAGACTAAAAATTCCATTGTTGGGGCCAATAAAAACATGGTCTTCTAACTTGATCCCGATGTACCCTGCTGTCGCTGTTCCCGTGGTATTGATGCCTACCAAATGGACAGTGCCCTTGGGAAATTCACGAAAGGTGGCCCGCAATAGAAAGGCTGCATGCTCCAGGTCAAAGGCAGCTACTCCATGCGAGATATCCACGATTTGCAACTGCGGATTGATGGATAACATCTTGGCTTTGACTGCTGCTACGTAGTAGTCTGTGTCCCCGAAATCAGATAGGAATGTCACCAAGGCCATAGAAGCAAGTAAAGTAAAATTTAGTATTTTTGTTTGTTGGGGAGTGAACAAAAATAGACATTTTATTCTTTCACCTTCACGGTGTACCTAATCAAAACAAAACTTTGGTCGAAAAAGTAATTACCCTAGAGCATGTTCCCTTGGCTGAGTTTTTTGGCACTGCCAATGAAAACATCCGTCAAATCGCGCAGGCCTTCCCTCAATGTAAAGTGATTTCTAGAGGAAATGAGATCCGAATTCAAGGGAGTCCTCCTGAAATCTTGCGGATCAATGACTTGATCAACATGCTTTTGGAACATTTTGAGCGCTTTGGACACCTCAGTCCGGAGCATGTCAAAGATTTTTTGGCCATTGAAGGTGGACCCTTTGAGGAAGCGAACAAGGATCAGGTGATTGTCTTTGGAAACAAAGGACTGATCATCAAGCCTAAGTCTGCCAACCAGCGCAAGCTCGTGGAAGCAGCCTTCAAAAACGACTTGGTATTTGCTTTAGGTCCCGCCGGAACGGGCAAAACCTACATTGCCGTAGCTCTCGCGGTACGTGCCTTGAAAAATCGTGAAGTAAAACGCATCATCATTACGCGTCCGGCTGTAGAAGCAGGTGAAAATCTGGGCTTCCTTCCCGGGGATCTTCAAGAGAAACTCGATCCCTACTTGCGGCCCATCTACGATGCGCTTCAGGACATGATTCCCCCAGAGAAATTGAAGTATTACCAAGAAACGCGCGCCATAGAAATCGCTCCACTCGCCTACATGCGAGGAAGAACGCTTCACGATGCCTTTGTACTCTTGGATGAGGCGCAGAATACCACCGCCGAACAAATAAAGATGTTTTTGACCCGTATGGGCCCGAACTCCAAGGTGATCATCACCGGAGATCAAACGCAGGTAGACTTACCCATCCGTCAGAAGTCAGGACTTTCTGAAGCACTACGCGTGCTGAATGATGTGAAGGGAATAGGCGTGGTTCGCTTGAGTGGGAGTGATGTGATTCGTCACAAACTCGTCAAAGCGATCATTGCCGCTTATGAAAAAAGTGAGGAGGAAAAAGAAAAACTAAGACAAGATGCCAACGGTAAATAAAATAACGACTAAAGAAGGACTCCAAGACGCCTTTGGAATTCGCGAATTGGTATTTGTGGTTGAGCAGGAGGTGGATGCGGCTGAAGAATACGATGAGTACGAAGACAGCTCAGTTCATTTTTTAGCAGAAATAGATGGAACTCCTGTTGGAACAGCTCGTTGGAGATTTACCGCAAATGGAGTAAAAATGGAGCGATTTGCCGTGCTCAAAGACGCTAGGGGGCAGGGCGTAGGCCAGGCTTTGGTGGCTGCAGTACTTGCAGATATCGCCCAGCATCCCGAGGCGAATGGGAAAAAGAGATACCTCCATGCCCAAATTCATGCCATGCCGCTGTATGCCAAGTTTGGGTTTCAAGCCGTAGGCGATCAGTTTGAAGAGTGTGACATCTTGCATTATAAAATGGAATTGAGCTAGGACTAGCTCTTTTCCAAGTACGCGTAAAGTAATTTTTCAAAGGGCTTTAGTACGCCTTCTCATTCCGTATCACATTTAATAAGCCAATTAGGCTAGTATTTTTTGCAATTAGTTGACTGGTGAACACCAACCAAAGAAACTAAAGTTTGAAATTTAGGAAAGCGGGCTGTTGACAGTGGACTGTCGTCCGTTGACGGTTATTCGCATTGAATAAGCCGCCATTTTATCCACTGGAAGGATTGCGAATAATCATTTTTTACCGACTTATTTTTTCGACATGACCTTTGCCGAT
>JAXISU010000333.1:0-3018 GCA_034680425.1 Cyclobacterium sp. | reverse complement strand
TGCCGTGGCCTTGTCTGATTATTACCTCAAAAGCGAAACCAATCTCGCTTCGTTGGATGCGGTGAACTTGACGAGTATTATTTTATCCTTATTGATCGGAGGAGTCACCTTTACCGGTTCCATGGTGGCTTACCTCAAGTTGGACGGAAAAGTGTCCGGGCAGCCCATCACCTTTACTGGGCAGCATTTGCTGAATTTAGTATTGCTGCTCGGTTTTGTGGCGGCTTCCGTGCTGGTGTTTTTGGACCCAACCCAAATCACCTACATCGTCATTTTGATTGTAATCTCTTTGCTGCTCGGAATATTGACTGTGATTCCGATTGGTGGGGCAGACATGCCGGTGGTGATTTCCTTGCTCAATTCTTATTCGGGAATGGCGGCTTGTGCCACAGGTTTTATCTTGAATAACAATGTGTTGATCGTGGCCGGATCCCTGGTTGGGGCTTCGGGGATTATCCTGACCCAAATCATGTGCAAGGCCATGAATCGCTCCTTGGTTAATGTCTTGCTGGGTGGTTTTGGACAAACGGTGGCCACAGGTGGAGCAGATGGTCCTGCGGTGGTAGTCAAGGAAATTGGCGTGGAGGAAACGGCCATGCTATTTGATTCCGCTTCTTCGGTCATTGTCGTGCCAGGCTATGGCATGGCTGTAGCTCAAGCGCAGCACGTGATTCGGGAATTGATGGAGCAGTGTGAAAAGCGAAACATCAATTTCAGGTTTGCCATTCACCCGGTGGCAGGACGTATGCCTGGCCACATGAACGTGTTGCTTGCTGAGGCCAATATCTCCTACGACAAACTGATCGAGATGGACGACATCAACGAGGATTTTTCAAATACCGATTTGGTATTTGTGGTAGGGGCCAATGACGTGGTCAATCCTGCCGCCCGAACCAATCCAGAAAGTCCGATTTATGGAATGCCTATACTCAATGCAGACAAAGCGCGTACGGTAATCGTATCCAAGCGAAGTATGGGTAAAGGCTATGCTGGAGTGGAAAATGAGTTGTTTGGGTATCCCAACTGCCTCATGCTCTTTGGAGATGCGAAGCAGACCATCACAAAGGTAGTGGGTGAACTCAAGGAAATGGCCTAAGGAAAAATGTTATTCTAGTCCTAAGGAAAGCTGTGGTGAGAGGAGTTGAAAGCTTTTTCGATGCCAATCACAGCTGCCATGGGATTGAATTCCCTCGCGGTGCTTCTTGGTGGGGTAGCCTGCATTTTGTTCCCAGCCGTAGTGGGGAAATTCTTGCCCCAGTTTTTCCATCAATTCATCTCGATATACCTTGGCTAAGATGGATGCTGCCGCAATTGAAGCAAATTTACCATCCCCTTTGATCACACAGGTGTAGGAATAGGGGAGTGTGGACTTCCATCGGTTGCCATCAATCAGTAAGTGTTCAGGTGCTTGCGGAAGTTGCTGAATGGCGCGTTCCATGGCAAGAAAGGAGGCTTGAAGGATATTGATTCGGTCTATTTCTGCTACGCTCGCTTCAGCTATTGCCCATCCGAGAGCAGCCCCTTTGATTTCCTGGATGAGTTCTTCTCGAGTATGCTTGCTCAATTTTTTCGAATCCTGAATCCAGGGGTTTTGGTAGTCCACAGGTAAAATCACGGCTGCAGCCACCACTGGGCCGGCTAGGCATCCTCTGCCCACTTCATCGCAGCCTGCTTCGATCCGATTAGCTTCTAAAAAGGGGAGAAGTGTCATCCTGGTGACTAGGGGTAGGTTGGTAATAGGAGTGAATCATTTCTGCAACCAATGCCGTCCAGCCTGTTTGGTGAGATGCACCTAGTCCTTTTCCAGAATCTCCATGGAAGTATTCATGAAAAAGAAGGTGGTCTTTGAAATGCGGGTCCTCCTGAAACTTGGTTTGGCTGCCATGGATCGGGCGCCTTCCATCCTTATCTCGCGTAAATAGGGAAATGCAGCGAAGTGAAAGTTCCTTGGCAATGATGTCCATGGTCAAGAATTTACCCGAACCGGTGGGGTATTCAATGGATAGGTCTTCTCCGTAGTAGCTGTCGAATTTCTTCAGGGACTCCATGATCAGAAAGTTGATCGGGAACCAAATAGGCCCTCGCCAATTTGAATTTCCTCCAAACATTTGGGTGTCTGCCTCTCCTGGTGTGTAGCGAATCGAAAGCGTATCCCCATTGATTTTCATGGTATAGGGGTGGTTTTCGTGGTATTTGGACAGGGAGCGAATGCCAAAATCACTGAGAAATTCTTCTTCATTGAGCATGCGCTGAAGCACGCTTTTCATGCGGTGACCACGGAGAAGTGAGAAGAGTCGTCGTTTGCCATGTCCGGGTTGAACCCAGCTGGATACCAAAGCTGCTAGTTTTGGTTTCTCCTTGAGAATGAAATCGAGGCGCTTTTTGAATTCGGGAAGGGAGTCGAATAGCTCTTCTCGTATGGGTTCCACGGCGAAGAGAGGGATGAGTCCTACTATGGACCGGACCTTTAGTTTTTTAGGCTCCTTGCCTTGGTAATGAAATACGTCGTAAAAGAAATTGTCTTCATCGTCCCAAAGCGAGATTTGCTCCGAGGAGATTGTATTCATTGCGCCAGCTATGTAGAGGAAGTGCTCTAGGAATTTGGTGGCACTAAACTGGTAGACGGTATTGTGCTCGCAGAGGTCCAGTGCAATGCGGAGCATGTTTAAAGAGAACATGGCCATCCAAGAGGTGCCGTCTGCCTGTTCCAGTTTGCCTTGGTAGTGTTGGGCGTGGTTGCGGTCAAATAGGGAAATGTTGTCCAGACCCAGGAAGCCTCCTTCAAAGATATTATTGCCTTCGGAATCCTTTCGATTGACCCACCAAGTGAAGTTGAGCATGAGTTTGTGCATGGCACGCTCGAGGAATTGCTGGTCACCTTTGCCACCATTTAACTTCTTGTCAATTTGGTATACCCGCTGAACCGCATAAGCATGTACAGGTGGATTTACATCCGAAAAATTCCATTCGTAGGCCGGAATCTGCCCGTTGGGATGCATGTACCACTCGTTGAGGAGG
>JAXISU010000332.1:0-3024 GCA_034680425.1 Cyclobacterium sp. | reverse complement strand
CCATAGGCACCAATGATCGGGATATCGTTGGCAATGTTCATCCGTGTACCACGCACATAGGCTTGACCAGCTTCTTTCCCGTAATGATAGTCCAAAAACAAGCTTTCTGAGTAATTGGTGAAGCTTTCGTGGATCCACATGTCTGCCACATCCTTGTAAGTGATATTGTTGGCAAACCATTCGTGGCCCGCTTCGTGGATGATGATGAAGTCAAATTTCATTCCCCAGCCCGTTCCGCTGAGATCTCGACCTCGATAGCCATTTTGGTAGCCATTGCCCTACGTTACGGAACTCTGGTGTTCCATGCCCAAATAAGGTGCGTCGACCAACTTGAAGCCATCTTCATAAAACGGATACGGTCCAAACCAGTGTTCAAAGGCTTGCATCATGCGTCTGGCATCCTGAAAATGAACTTTTGCCTTCTCCAAATTCTCTCGCAACACGAAGTAATCCATGTCCAGCGTACCTTTTTCCCCTTCGTATTTCTCTCCAAAGGTGACGTAATCCCCAACATTGATATTCACTCCATAGTCATTGATCGGATTGACGACCTTCCAATGAAAGGTGTCTGTGTCTTTTCCCACTTCAATTTCGACCAAACGGCCATTTGAAATGTCCATTAGCCCCTTGGGAACTGTCACGTGCATATCCAGGCTGTCCACCTCATCGGCTGGATGGTCCTTGACTGGCCACCAGATGCTGGATCCGATCCCTTGATTGGATGAAGCCACAAAAGGAAGCCCTTTGCTATCTTTTTGCCAAGTAATCCCACCATCCCAAGGCGGACGAATCGCCTCCTTAGGAATGCCTTCGTAATTGATGTGCACTTGTTCGACTTTTCCGACTTCTTGTTTTTTAGTCAAAGTCACCCAGTGAACAGCACCTTCCCGGCGAAACGTAAGCGGCTCCCCTCCTTGTGTGATTGCCGTAATCTTCAGCGGTTCTTGTAAGTCTATCTGTAAAACGGTTGCATTACTTACTACTTCGTAAGTTATTATATTTGAACCTTTTATAGATTTATTTTTTGGGTCAATGTTGACCGTTAAATCGTAATGCTTGAGGTCCCACCAGGCTCGTTCTGGGGTAATGCTTCCCCGAAGGGTGTCCGCACGATTGGCTGTTTTTTGTGCCAATGCTGAAGAATTAAGCAACAAAGGCAGACCCACAAGGCTAAACGCTGCTAAACTTTTGAGTGTGTTTTTCATGGAATTCAGAAAATTCTAGGGAATTACCGTCCTCCTGGAGGGCAATGCATTTTTAGAAATTGGGTAAATAAGGTGCGCAGGTGTTGATTTGTGCCTTCTCCTTCATTAATGCCATGGCTCCGATTGGGGTACGGCATAACTGTAAATTGCTTGCCCTGCTTGATTAATTCATTGATCAGCATCTCCGCATTAGCGTAGTGAACATTGTCGTCACCCGTGCCATGGATGTATAACAGATTGCCTTGCAGGTTTTTGGCATGCGTGATGGGCGATCCTGCCACAAAATCTTCCAAGTTTTCTTGGGGCAATCCCATGTAGCGCTCCTGGTAGATGTTGTCGTAGGTCAACTGATTGGCCACTGCCGCCAAGGAAATGCCTGTTTGGAAGAGTCCAGGGTATTGGAAAAGTAGGTTTAACGTAGCGGAACCTCCCCCACTATGGCCCCAAACAGCCATTCGGGTAGGATCTACAAAAGGCCATTGACTGATCTGCTTGGCCGCTTCTGCTTGGTCAGAGATGTTTAAACGCCCAATTTTTCGGTAAATACTTTTACGCCAAGCCCGGCCTTTGGGTGCAGGAGTGCCCCGATTGTCAATGGAAATGTAGATATACCCATCTTCTGCCATATCACCTTCATAGTTGCGATTGCGCCCTACTCCATACGTATCTTTTACATTGGCACCCCAAGGTTCGGTATACACCATAAATAAGACAGGGTACTTCTTTATGAGATCAAAATTCTTGGGTTTCACCATCCATCCGTCCATCTCTGTGCCGTCGGTTGTGTTGATTTTAAAGAATTCCACTGTTTTGGAACCCTGGTTAGCAGGCAACTTGGATGCGATGCTTTGACTGGCATCCAATGGCAGGTGCTTGGGAAGGCTGATCCATTCGCTTGCAGGCCGGGTATAACTGTTGGAAAACTGATGCATGGCATATCCGCCACTCGGTGACACAACATAGCTATGCGTGCCTTCCAATTCTAGAGGGGTGACGCGCTTTGGCTTCCCTTTTCCATCTAAACTAATCGTGTAAAGGTACTTTTGAGTTGCATTATCTGGGGAAGCATGGAAATAGATTCGGTTTGCCTTTTCATCTACTTGCAATAGGTTGATGACATCATAAGCCCCAGTTGTCACTGGAGTTACTTTTCCATCTAGCCCGATTCGATACAAGTGTCTCCAACCGTCTTTTTCGCTAAACCATAGGAATTCCTTGCCTGCATTGATCCATTTAAACTCGTGTCTATAAGTGAGTCCGTAGGTATTTTCCCAGCTGGACAATACATCGATCCAAGTGTCATCCTGTTCCTCGAAAATGAGATTCGCCACATTAGTCGTTACGTTGACTCCTAAGATTTTGCTATGGTTTTGCTTGCGGTTGAGTTGCTGCACCAGCAGGAGCTCAGGTGAATTCCACTCCATACGAGGCAAGTAATTTTGCTGTGGATCTCCTGGAATATTGAGCCAGGTAGTCTGTTTGGTACTCAATTCGACCACTCCAATTTTTGCCGGTGAAGGTGACTCTCCCACTTTGGGGTACTCTACAGGGATGATCTGGGAATAAATGGAATCCGTGGTATTGATCATGTAATAATCACGAATCTTGTTGGCATCGATTTGCCAAAAAGAAATACGCTTCCCGTCAGGGCTCCATTGGAAGCCATCGCGACATCCAAACTCTTCCTCATAGGCCCAATCGAAAGTTCCGTTGATCAGCTTGCGGGTGCCATCGGTGGTCAACGAAGTAATTTGACCAGAAGTCAAGTCTTGAACATACAAGTTAAATTCACTCACAAAAGCCACTTTAGAAGCATCTG
>JAXISU010000331.1:0-3028 GCA_034680425.1 Cyclobacterium sp. | reverse complement strand
TCCTTCCGTGTAGTTACCTCCACCAAAACGATTTTCGGTATGGTGGGTGAGGCTGATGTAGGCGAGTGACCCTACTTTTTCTAGCAGGGCATCGAATTGGGCATAGATCTCAGCCCAAGTAGCCGTCGAAGTACCGATCCCTGCAGCATTTTCAATGGAAGCAAGAATTCCCAATTGTTCGGTAGCCTCCAGATTCTGCTGAAAGGCTGCATCCCATCGACAAACCGTCTCGGGATGGTCTTCGAGAAGCTTCACAAAGAGATCCGCCTGCTGACTGGCCAACTCCATGCTTTCGGGATGTACATCCGTGTAGATGGCGAGCACCTGTGCCCGTACCCCGCCGGCTTTTAGCCAAGGAAAGGCACAAGCGATTTGACTAGGGTCAAAAGGATCTGCCTTTGGAACCTTGGCCATAAAGGAAAGTAAATCACAATGAAGGTCCGCGACGGGAAAGTGCATAATCGAAAGGGTCTTGATACAAATTAAGCCAAAAAAAGGAAAGCATGGACGGCAAGGCGAAGACTTTGAACCAGTTTTGGATGTATCTTTCGAAAAAAAACGAGTTAAATTTTCCATTCAGCAAATTCCTCAGTCCAGATAAACTAACGCTGCACAAACAAAAGCTGTGCACATCGATTTTAAGAATAGACACCCAATATCCATTTCCAAAATGACCCCGTACTCCAACTACCAATACAGCGAATCTTTTGCCAAAGAACTGGATGCATTGGACCCCTTGGCCCATTTTCGATCCCGCTTTCACTTCCCAAAGATCGAAGGAAAAGACGCCCTCTACTTCTGTGGCAATTCGCTAGGCCTACAACCAAAGACTGCAGCAGCCTACCTAGAGAAGGAGATGGCCGCTTGGGCAAATATGGGGGTGGACGGGTATTTCCATGGGGAAGATCCTTGGTATTCCGTAAGAAAGAAATCAAAACCCATTTTAGCTCAAATCCTAGGCGCCTTGCCCGAGGAGGTGGTAGCCATGAATTACCTTTCGGTCAATTTGCACCTCTTGATGGTGTCCTTTTACCAGCCTACTCCTTCTCGATTTAAAATCATTGTGGAAGGCGGAGCCTTTCCATCAGACCAGTACATGCTGGAAACCCAAATCAAATTTCATGGGCTAGATCCCAAAGACGTGTTGGTGGAGCTTCAGCCCAGGTCTGGAGAATACACCTTGCGCACCGAGGATATCGTGGCAGAAATCAAAAAGCAAGGCAGTGCATTGGCTATGGTCAACATGGCTGGAATCCAATATTACACGGGTCAACTTTTCGACATCCAAGCCATTACCCAAGCCGCTCATGAAGTAGGTGCGCTAGCGGGATTTGATTTGGCCCATGCCGTAGGCAATGCTCCCCTCCAACTTCATGACTGGAAGGTGGATTTTGCCACCTGGTGCAGCTACAAGTACCTGAATTCTGGACCAGGAAATGTCTCCGGGATTTTTGTTCACGAGACCTATGCCGACCGGGCAGACCTTCCTCGGTTTGCAGGATGGTGGGGCCATCAAGAAGACGAGCGTTTCAAAATGGAAAAGGGATTTCAGCCCATGCATGGAGCTGACGGTTGGCAACTCGCTTGTTCCAACGTCCTCGCCTTGGCAGTGCACCAAGCTTCTTTGGATATGTTTCAAGAAGCAGGCATGCCTGCCATTCGTGAAAAAAGCATTCAGCTGACCGGCTACTTGGAATATTTGATTGAAGAGATTAGTAGCGATTCTGGCGTATTGGAGATCATCACCCCAAAAAATCCAGCCGAGCGAGGATGCCAATTGTCCTTGTTGATCCACAAAGGAGGCAAAGCCGTCTTTGACGAATGGTATGGACAGGGAGTGGTGGGTGATTGGAGAAATCCTAACGTGATCCGCCTAGCTCCGGCGCCACTCTACACCAGCTTTCAGGATGTGTATCGCTTTGCTCGAGTGCTGGAGCAATCGCTCAAGAAGTTTGCCTAAAAAACCCCATCCGCTAGCCTCGGCTTAGTCCAGCAAAAAGCCCTAGTTCAATTCATGAACTAGGGCTTCTTTTTTAACTATCAAACAGGGTTCCGCTGGTCCCCGTTGGTTTTATTTTGAGGTGCTTGTAGGCAAGTTCGGTGGCCATCCTTCCCCTAGAGGTTCGCTTGAGGTAGCCTTCCTGAATCAAGAAGGGTTCGTAGACTTCCTCAATCGTTTCTGCCTCTTCCCCGCAAGCGGTAGCAATGGTCCCCAATCCTACAGGTCCGCCTTTAAATTTCTCGATGATGGTCAACAGGATGCGGTTATCCATTTCATCCAAGCCATTTTCATCCACATCCAAAGCATTCAAGGCCATTTTGGCGATCTCCAACGTGATGGTTCCATTGCCTTTGATCTCGGCAAAGTCCCGGGTACGCCGAAGGAGCATGTTGGCGATCCGGGGGGTACCTCGGCTTCGACGGGCGAGTTCGAACGCAGCCACCTCGTCGATGGGTGTCTGCAAGATTCCTCCAGAGCGAAGCACAATATCGGTCAGCAACTTGGCATCGTAGTATTCCAAACGGGAATTGATGCCAAAGCGAGCTCGAAGGGGAGAAGTCAACAATCCAGAGCGGGTGGTGGCTCCGATGAGGGTAAAGGGATTAAGTGAAATCTGTACCGAGCGGGCGTTTGGACCGCTATCCAGCATGATGTCAATGCGGTAATCCTCCATTGCCGAGTAGAGGTATTCTTCCACGATGGGATTGAGGCGGTGGATCTCATCGATAAATAGGACATCCCCCTCTTCCAAGTTGGTCAGTAGACCTGCCAAGTCAGAAGGCTTGTCCAGCACGGGTCCTGAGGTGATTTTGATGCCAGCCTGCAGTTCGTTGGCAATGATATTGCTGAGCGTGGTCTTGCCCAAGCCTGGAGGGCCATGTAGGAGTACGTGGTCCAGGGGTTCATTTCTTTTCTTGGCCGCATGCACGAATACCCGAAGATTTTCGATGATTTTGGCCTGCCCTGTAAAATCTTCAAAGCTTAAGGGCCGCAATGCACGTTCAAACTCTCGGTCCTTAGGACCTA
>JAXISU010000330.1:0-3034 GCA_034680425.1 Cyclobacterium sp. | reverse complement strand
GCTAAGGCTGGTGTCAGGAAATATACTTTCCCGGGTAATTTCTTCCATCACCCCCAGTCCATTGCAGCTGGGGCAGGCGCCGTAGGGGGAGTTGAACGAAAAGCTATTCGGTGCAGGCTCCTCGTAGGAAAGGCCCGTTTCGGGGTCCATCAGGTACTTGGAGAAGTAGTGAATCTCCCCACTTTCTTCCCGGATCATCAACACTCCCTTGCCATGTTGCAAGGCAGACTTTAGGGATTGAGTGATTCGGAATCGATCGCTTTCTTCCGCTACGATGCGGTCGATGACGATTTCAATGTCGTGAATTTTGTAGCGGTCCAACTGCATTTTGGGAGCCACTTCCAGCACGACTCCATCCACACGCACTTTGGAGAATCCCAACTTGCGCACCTGTTCAAAAAGTTCTCGGTAGTGTCCCTTTCGGCCTTTGACCACGGGGGCTAGGAGGTAGAGTTTTTTTCCAGCAAACTTGGTGAAAAGCTGCTCCAATATTTGATCCTCCGTCTGTCGGATCATGGGCTTGCCGCTATGGTAGGAAAAAGCGTCTGCTGCTCGGGCATAGAGGAGACGCATGAAGTCGTAAATTTCGGTGACCGTACCGACTGTAGATCTTGGGTTTTTGGAAGTGGTCTTTTGCTCAATGGCAATCACTGGTGATAGGCCATTGATTTTGTCCACATCAGGACGCTCCATCCCCCCCAAAAAAGATCGGGCATAGGCCGAGAAACTCTCCATATACCTGCGTTGACCCTCTGCATAGATGGTGTCAAATGCCAAGGAGCTTTTTCCACTACCGCTCAACCCGGTGACTACCACCACCTTGTTGCGGGGAATCTTCAGGTCAATGTTTTTTAGATTGTGCTCTCTGGCTCCAAATATTTCTAGGAATTCTTCCTGTACCGCAGGGGATTGGGTCATGGTTTTGCGAAAATTAGGAATCGGTGAAAGTACACTTTTTTTGGCGAAGGAAAAAGGTCAGGCAGAAGACTTCAATGGGAAGTTAGTTGCCCGAAAAAGGGCATTTCCCCGCAGCAAAATTGGGGGCTTTTTCTACTGCTTCTTGCTGCCAAGCAACCGGCTGGTAATAAAAATTTGGAGACAGGATTTGATTCTCCCATTCCTGATGAAATACCCCAAGCGTGGAGCCTACCGCAGGTGGCACAATCCAGGCCCAGTCAGCTTGCACGGATCTACCTTTGGCTTCCTCCTGCTTGCAAAATTCTAAAAACTGCTCGGAGGCAGTATGGTGGTCCACCAAGGTCACGCCTTGAGCTTGAAAGGAATGGAGCACGGCCTCTTGGAGTACCAGCATCGTTTTATCTTTCCAGAGGGTCTTCACCTGGCGCGTGTCTAAATTCAATTTTTTGGCAAGGATTGGAAGCAAGTTGTACCGCTGCTCATCCCCAAGATTTCTGGCCGCGATTTCAGTGAGCATGTACCAACCGTTGAAGGGGGCGCAGGGAAAGGATATTCCTCCAATTTCCAAGCGCATATCGGAGATCACAGGGACGGCATACCACTGCAACTTCAATTCTTGAAACCAGGAGTAATCCGGATGGCTTAAATTCACTCGAAGCACCTGCTCCTCTGGAATAGCAAACCATTGGGCAGGCTCTCCTTCCCGTTGAATGACCAAAGGAAGTACATCAAACGGGGTTTGCTTACCCTCCCAACCCAAAGAAGTGCAGTAGCTGGTAAAGGAAACCGAATCAGGATCCCCTAGAATCTCTCCATTGGGGAGGGTATAGCCTGCAAATCGAATCAACTGCTTATTCAATATCCGAAATCCTAGTGTCCCCTCATCGGCAGTGGCATAGACGGAAAGGGTGGAGCGAATTTTTCCGCCCTGGGTAGCCGATTTGAGGTGGGCCAGGGCATCGGCAAATACCTCGGCAGCACTACTTAGGGTTCTCCGGTCTCTAACTTTAAGGGTTTTCCAAAAAAGTCTCCCCATGCAGCGGTTGCTATTTCTCCAGGCTAGCTTCGCTCCAAAGCTGAGCTCCTTCTCGGTCAAGCGATAGGTCCCGGTCTGCAAAATTTCAACTTGAACCTGATCCAGCCTTTTTTCTAGTCCCGAAAGGTTGGATTCGGAATAGTACTGCTGAAGAAATTCATGTGCTTGTTCAAACAAGGAAGAAGTACGCATAGGTTAAGGCAAGGGACTTGAGTAGGACTTTAGGTAGGGTAGGTCAAATTGGATTTCCCTTTTTGCAGAGGGCAAATAGCAGTTGTACCTTTTTTGTGAACCTAAAAACCTAAGGATAACACCAAACACAAGGAAGTAGTTTTGATTTTTTAGTGCTCAAGCACAAAATAAATGGATTAGTGAGTTGCCATCATTCCCAGAATTTCTTCCATAAACTCTCGGGAATTGGACAGGCGAGGCACCTTGTGCTGACCTCCGAGCTTGCCCTTTTTGGCCAACCAAGCTTCGAAAAGTCCAGCTGGAGCAGCATGGAGCTGAAGTCGCTGGAGGGCTAGGTCCTTGTGCCTTTTGGCATCGTAATCGGAATTGACCTCCCGCAGGAGATCGTCCAACTTCTGTGCAAAATCCTCCAAGTCAGCAGGCGGGTTTTTAAATTCCACCACCCATTCGTGGGCTCCCTTGGATTGGCTGTCTTCAAAATAGATAGGTGCCGCGGTAAAATTGGTAATGGTCGCCCCCGTTTGCGTACAGGCATGCGTGATCGCTGCCTCCGCATTTTCTACGATCACTTCCTCACCAAAGGCATTGATGAAATGCTTGGTTCGACCAGAAATGCGGAAACGATAGGGTCGTAAAGAGGAAAATTTGATGGTATCCCCAATCAGGTAGCGCCACAATCCTCCATTTGTGGTGATGACTAGGGCATAATTTTTTCCAAGTTCCACACCTTCCAAGGAGACTACGGTCGGATGCTCCTTTCCGAGTTCCTCCATCGGAATAAACTCGTAGAAAATCCCATAATCCAAGAGCAACAAGAGTTCATCCGAATCCGGCTGGTCCTGCATTCCGAAAAATCCCTCGGAGGCATTGTAGGTTTCCATGTACCGC
>JAXISU010000329.1:0-3042 GCA_034680425.1 Cyclobacterium sp. | reverse complement strand
TCTTATGGACTGGAAGTCATGCTCAAACAACTAAAATAGCGGTAGGACACATTCAAACTCCACTAGGAGAACTTTGGATAGAGTTAGATGATCGCACACCCAATCACAAAAAAAGCTTTATTGAACTTGCTGAAGCAGGTTATTGGGACTCGCTCACCTTCAATCGGGTCATTCCAAATTTTGTAGCGCAAGGGGGTTGCCCCGATACTCCAGCTGGCTTTACTGATCCAGAATACTTATTGGAACCTGAATTTCACCCTGAATTGAAGCACATCTATGGCTCCTTAGGAGCAGGTCGTGACGATAATCCAGATAAACTTTCGGCCCGCTGCCAGTTTTACATCGTCCAAAATCCAGCAGGAATACCTAGACTGGATGGAGATTACACGGTATTTGGAAGAATCATCAAAGGAATGGATATCGTCGACCGCATCGTGAATGTAGCACGAGATCCAAAAGACCAACCGCTGGAACCCATCTCCCTTCAGGTCAGCATAAAATACCTGAGTAAAAAAGAATTCACGGCACTTTTTCCCCCGATGACCAATGACTAAGCCCATCCGGATTTTGGTGGTTGGCTGCGGAAACATGGGAGCTTCCCATGCCAGTGCCTACCATCACCTCCCCGATTTTGAGATTTGTGGACTTGTTTCTCGAGGGGATTCCAAGTTGCGCCTGCAAGAAAAATTAGGGAGCGACTATCCACTTTTTGAGGATTTTGAAATCGCCTTAACTACGAGCAAACCCGATGCGGTGTGCATTTCCACCTATCCAGATACCCACGAAGCATTTGCCTGCAAGGCCATGGAGGCAGGCTGCCATGTCTTTTTGGAAAAGCCCTTGGCATTTAGCCTAGAAGGTGCGGCTCGAATTGTCTCCAAGGCCAAGGAAACCAATAAAAAAGTAGTAGTCGGCTACATCCTGCGCCACCATCCCTCCTGGATGCGATTTATTAAAGAAGCGCAGAAACTGGGTAAGCCCCTGGTGATGCGGATGAACCTCAATCAGCAAAGTCAAGGCTACATGTGGGAGGTTCATCGAAATTTGATGAAGACCCTTAGCCCAATCGTGGATTGCGGAGTCCATTACATTGATGTGATGTGCCAAATGACCCGATCCAAGCCAGTTTGGGTTTCTGCCATCGGTGCAAGACTCAGCGAGGAGGTTGCAGAGGACAACTACAACTATGGGCAACTCCAAATTCGATTTGAGGATGGATCCGTGGGTTGGTATGAGGCAGGATGGGGACCAATGATCAGCGAAACGGCTTTCTTTATCAAAGATGTCATGGGTCCCAAAGGAGCGGTCTCCATTGTCGCCAAAACTGCCGGTGCTGCAGGGCAGTCTGATCAAATCGATGCTCACACCAAGACAGAATCCATTCTAGTCCATCATGCAGACCTCAATGAAAAGCAACTCTTCGCCAAAAAAGACGAATGGATAGACCTGAAGGATGAACCCAACCACCAGGAGTTATGCAACCGAGAGCAATTGTATTTCCTGCAGGCAATTCGTAATGATGTGGACCTTACCGAACATTTGGAAGATGCGTTGAATAGTCTAAAAATCGCTTTTGCTTGCGATGAATCAGTCAAAACAGGGAAAGGAGTAGCCTTATGAACACCCAAAGAGTAACCCTATCCAGAATTCTTAATTCGAACGAAAATGGAAAATAAAACCATCCTCATCACGGGTGGAGCAAGCGGTATCGGGCTTGCCATCGTTGAAAAATTTGCTGCTGAAGGAAGTCAAGTTTTCTTTATTGACTTTAATAAAACAGAGGGTACTAGGATAGAAAAAAGTAGTAAAGAAAAGGGAGGAAAAGTCACCTTTTTGCATGCCGATATCCAAGACGAACAACACGTGATCCAAGCTGTGCAGTCCATTCCTGGCAAACTGGATGTATTAATCAACAATGCAGGAATAGCCCATATTGGAAACTTGGGGAGTACCAGCCCAGTAGATTTTGATCGACTGTTTGCAGTGAATGTCAAAGGCCTATTTCTCTGCAGCCAAGCCGCCCTCCCCAAGTTGATCGAAGATGGGGGTGGATCCATTCTCAACATGTGCTCCGTAGCAGCCACGATAGGAATCCCTGACCGCTTCGCCTACAGCATGACCAAAGGAGCTACCCTTTCCATGACCTTGAGCATTGCACGAGATTATGTCACCCAGGGGATTCGATGCAATTGCATCTCTCCTGGAAGGGTGCACACTCCCTTTGTGGATGGCTTTTTGGCCAAAAATTATCCCGGCAAAGAACAAGAAATGTTTGAGAAGCTGGCAGCCACGCAGCCTATAGGCAGGATGGGAACTCCAGCAGAAATTGCTGAAATGGCCTACTTTATCTCTTCCGATGCCGGCAAGTTCATCACCGGCTCCAATTTCACCGTAGATGGAGGTTTTTCAGGAATTAAAATGTAAGTACCTCCACCCTATTCTGGTTTTTAAAAACACGCTAACCCTTACATCCGCATGAAACTAATCCGATTTGGAGAACCTGGCCACGAACTACCCGGCATTGAAACCACTTCAGGCAAACGCCTGGATTGTTCCTCTTTTGGAGAGGATTGGAACGAAGCATTTTTGGGTAGTCAAGGATTGGATCGACTAAGTCAGTGGCTGAAAACCCACGAAAGCCCCTTGCCTGAAATCCCATCGGGAAGCCGCCTTGGCTCTCCCATAGCTAGACCCTCCAAGATCTTGTGCATTGGACTCAATTACCGAAAGCATGCGGAGGAGGCCAAAATGCCTGTTCCAGAGGCCCCTATCCTCTTTATGAAGGCCAGCAGCTCCCTCTGTGGCCCTTTTGATGCCATTTACATCCCACGAAATTCCTCACAGACCGACTGGGAAGTAGAGCTGGCCGTTGTCATTGGCAAACGCGCAAAGTATGTCAGAAAAGAAAATGCTTACGACTACATAGCCGGCTATTGCCTCCACAACGACGTGAGTGAGCGCGATTTTCAACTCCGGCAAGGAGGACAATGGACCAAAGGAAAGAGTGCGGATCACTTTGCTCCCCTTGGCCCCTACCTCGTC
>JAXISU010000328.1:0-3053 GCA_034680425.1 Cyclobacterium sp. | reverse complement strand
TTTCACGTAGAGTTGCAAACTACTTTTGTCACGGAAGAAATTTTCACGCATCTCCGCTACGATATCGAAGCGCATTTTTCCACGAAGCATATTGACGGTAGTCAGGTCGGGATCTTTGGTTCGGTCGGCCATGCCAAAGCCCAGGCATACCGGCGTGGTCACTTGCCCATCCTGCATGATTTTGAAGCGCAAGTGCTTGTCTTTGAGTACAGTGACCTCCTCTGCGTACACATTTTGAATACGGAAAACAGGTTCGGTATTGCCCGGCCCAAAGGGAGCCATTTGCTTGAGAATGTTGTAAAACTTGTAGTTAATCTGATCCAAAAGCAAGACATCGTCGACTTCTATGACTGGCTTAAGATGAACTTCCTCGATGCGAGAACTAACCACCTCTTCAAATTTTTTCTGAAAGGCGGGTACATTTTTCACATCCAGGGTAAGGCCTGCGGCGTATTTATGCCCGCCAAACTGGTCCAACAAATCCGCGCATTCGGCGATGGCTTCGTAAATATCAAAGTCCACCACAGAGCGAGCACTTCCCGTAGCCTTGTTGTTGGACTCCGTCAAAATAATCGTGGGGCGGTAGTATTTTTCGATGCAGCGGCTGGCAACAATGCCAATCACTCCCTTGTGCCAATCCTGCTTAAACAGTACCGTAGAATTCAACCTGGCTTCGCCTTCTTGAAGGGCTAGCATTTCAAAAGCTTCTTTGGTGATGTGCTCGTCAAAGTTGCGCCGAGTAGCATTCACCTCATCGACGAGCTTGGCACGATCGATGGCCTCATCTAGGTTGGGTGCAATCAACAGTTCTACGGAAGCCTTGGCATGTTCCAATCGGCCAGAGGCATTGATTCGTGGACCAATCTTGAACACGATTTCAGAAATTTGAATGTCTTTTTCAACCTTGGAAAGCAACATCAAGGCTTTCAGCCCTGGCCTCGGGGTATTGTTGATCCGATCTAAGCCATAGTAAGCCAAAATTCGATTTTCCCCCGAAATCGGCACGATGTCGGCTGCGATACTCACTACCACCAAGTCCAAGTAGGCGTACAAACTGGACTCCTCCAGTTGGTGTGCTTTGGCATAGGCTTGAATCAACTTAAAGCCTACCCCACAACCACTCAATTCCTTGTAGGGATAGTGGCAGTCCTGCCGCTTCGGGTCCAAAACTGCTACCGCCTGAGGAAGTTCATCTCCTGGCGTATGATGGTCACAGATAATAAAATCTACCCCTAGCTGAGTTGCTAGTTCCACCTTATCCATGGCCTTGATTCCACAGTCTAGGGCGATTACTAGGGAAAAGCCATTCTCGGCAGCAAAGCGAACTCCCCGTTCGGAGATGCCATAGCCTTCCTTGTATCGGTCCGGAATGTAAAAGTCCACATGGGGGTAAAAGCCTTTCAAAAATTCATAGACCAAGGCGACTGCAGTAGTACCATCCACATCGTAATCCCCATAGACCAAGATATGCTCCTGGTTTTTGACAGCTTGAGTGATTCGCAATACGGCAGCTTCCATGTCCTTCATTAAAAAAGGATCATGCAGGAGATTCAAACTTGGACGGAAGTAATCTTTAGCCTGGTCAAAATTCTCCACCCCTCGATTGATCAGCATATTGGCCAAGGTGGCATTGACATTGATGTCCTTGCTCAACTTGTCAATTGCGGCTTGGGCCGTTTTCGGTTTTTGTTTCCAGACGTACTCCATAGGGTAAAAGTAGGGTTATTCAAAAGTTAAATCCAAGAGCTTGGATTTGAACCTATCTTTTAAGCGTGCGTCGAACAAAAAGGTTCGAACAAAAATCAATTCTCCCGACTCTTGCGAGCCGACCACCAAAGTCCTAAGGGGAAAACCAGGGCTCTCATCTTCAAGGCGTTTTTTTGGTTAAAGGTAAGCTGAGGGTGCTGGTGGATTTTTTTATACCAGTGCGCCGCTGCCCATCCATGTCCAAGAACCGCCAGCAATAAAACCGAATACAAAATTAATTCTACCATCTTACTTTTTTTGAAGACACAAAGCGGCCCAATTGTCTTTGGTGGTTTGCATGGTTAAACTAAGTCCCTGCGCTGAAGCTGCTTGCACCAGGTCCTGGATGTCTTCCGAATAAAACCCACTCAGAAGCAAAAGCCCTTGGGAGGGGAGCAAACTAGAATAAATGGCCAGTTCATCCAGCAGCACGTTCTTGTTGATGTTAGCCAAAATAAGTTCGTACGGACCTTGCGGCTGTACTTCACGAATAGTGCCCAAGCCCATACGGGTGTACACTCTATTCAAATCAAAGTTTTCGTTGCCATTGTCCACACACCAGGAGTCGATATCAAAGGCTTCTACCTGCTTTGCCCCGAGCAAATGCGCCATGATCGCCAAGATGCCCGTGCCTGATCCCACATCCAACACCCGCTTGCCTTGGTGATCGATCTTGCCTTGCATGGAAAGCAGTTGAAAGGTGGTGGCATGGTGTCCGGTGCCAAAGGACATTTTAGGATTGATTACAATCTCGTATTGAAAGCCCGGTTTCGGCACATGGAAGGAAGCCCGTACATACACCAGCTGATCTACTTCGATGGGGTCGTAGTTTTTTTCCCACTCCTCGTTCCAATTGACCTTAGGTACAATTCCCTCCACCACGGTAAGTGCGGCTGGTTCGCGATAGGTGGCGATGACTTCGTCAAAAGAAGCTCTGACAAACAGGTCTTGCGGCACATAGGCCTCTAAGCCGCTGTCTGTTTCCAAAAAGGAATCAAAGCCTACAGCTGCCAGTTCGGCAATGAGGATTTCCCGGTACTCCTCCAGGCAGGTGATGCTTACTTGTATGTAGTCCATGGGTGATTAATACTGGGGTAAGCGCTCTCCTTCTAAGAAGGAAAAGGCTGAAAAAAGCCCCGCGTTGGCGGAGCCTTTTTTAAAATGATTTTACAATTTCAATGAAATCACGGGATTTGAGGGAAGCTCCACCAATCAATCCCCCGTCCACATCGGGCTTGCCAAAAAGCTCTTTCGCATTCCCTGGGTTGGCGGATCCTCCGTACAAAATGGAAGTTTGCGCAGCGATC
>JAXISU010000327.1:0-3073 GCA_034680425.1 Cyclobacterium sp. | reverse complement strand
CATTTCTGCGAAAGCCGATTCCTTAAAAGGATTAACGGTACTTGGAAAGATCGAGCTTCCTGTAGATAGAACTAAGAAAAAAGGAGGTCCAGTTGCATCTTCTGACGAACGTGGAAAGGATAAAAAGCGTCCAAGAAAACGTATCGATAGCAAACCAGGTGCACCTAATCCAGCAGGTCAAGCTCCTGGAGGAGCCAATCGCCCTCCAGATCAGCGAGGAGGAAGACAAGGCCAACCCAACAGACCAGGCCAACCACGTCCAGCAGGAAGCCCTCAGCAGCGTATGCAAAAGGCTGAGCCTACTCCAAAAGAAATTCAGGATCAAATCAAGCAGACTTTGGCAAGACTTCAAGGCAATAAGCCAGGAGGAAAGACCAAGTCAAGACGTGATAAGCGTGCCGAACGTGATCGTGACGTAGAAACTGATGGAGATGAATTAAAAATCTTGAAAGTAACCGAATTCATTTCAGCCAATGATTTGGCTGCACTTTTGGATGTTTCGGTAAATCAAATCATTTCTGCATGCCTATCCCTAGGGATGTTCGTTTCCATCAATCAGCGTTTGGATGCGGAAGCCATCACGATCATTGCCGATGAATTTGGCTTTGAAGTGGAGTTTACCAAGTCCATCGAAGACGAATTGGAAGAAGAGGTGGAGGATACCGAAGAGGAATTGGAGGACCGTGCACCAATCGTGACCATCATGGGTCACGTCGATCACGGAAAGACTTCCTTGCTCGATTTTATCCGCATGTCTAAGGTGACTGCAGCTGAAGCCGGGGGAATCACCCAGCACATCGGCGCTTACGATGTCATGACCAAGACTGGTCATAAAATTGCTTTCCTAGATACTCCAGGTCACGAAGCCTTTACAGCGATGCGTGCACGTGGTGCGAAAATCACCGACGTGGCCATCATCGTGATTGCTGCGGACGATAGCATCATGCCGCAAACGAAAGAAGCAATCAACCATGCTCAGGTAGCAGGTGTGCCGATGATTTTCGCCATCAACAAGGTGGATAAGCCGAATGCTCGTCCTGAAAAAATCAAGGAAGAGCTGGCCAACATGAACCTACTTGTAGAAGATTGGGGTGGCAAATACCAATCCCAAGAAATCTCTGCGAAGACAGGTCAAGGTATAGATGAACTTCTAGAGAAGGTCCTTCTCGAATCCGAAATTTTGGAATTGAAGGCCAATCCAAATAAAAATGCGGTAGGTACAGTCATTGAAGCCTCTTTGGATAAGGGCCGTGGCTACGTCTCTACGATTATGATTCAAGCAGGTACCTTGCGCATTGGAGATGTAATGCTTGCAGGTCAGCATTACGGTCGCGTAAAGGCCATGTTTGACCACAAAGGAAAGAAATTGAAGGAAGCAGGGCCCTCTACTCCAGTGTTGATGCTTGGATTGAGTGGTGCTCCTCAAGCTGGAGATACAATCAAAGTATACGATACCGAACGAGAAGCGCGAGAAATCGCTAACTCTAGAGAGCAGATCCAGCGCGAACAAAGTTTGCGTACCAAGAAGCACATCACCTTGGATGAAATCGGTCGTCGATTGGCGATTGGAAGTTTCAAGGAACTCAATATCATCATCAAGGGTGACGTGGATGGCTCCGTGGAAGCACTTTCCGATTCCTTACTCAAACTTTCTAAGGATGAGGTGAAGGTAAGCATCATCCATAAGGGGGTGGGACAGATTTCCGAATCCGATGTACTCTTGGCTTCTGCTTCTGATGCGATCATCATTGGATTCCAGGTACGTCCATCTTCCAATGCGAAAAAGCTTGCCGAGCAAGAAGAAATTGAAATCAGACATTACTCCATCATCTACGACGCCATCAACCAAATCAAGGATGCGATCGAAGGGATGCTTGAGCCTGAATTTGAAGAAGTCATCACCGGTAATATCACCGTACGTGAAGTGTTTAAAATCACGAAAGTGGGTACCGTTGCCGGTTCGTATGTTACCGATGGTTTCATCACGAGAAAGAACAAGATTCGCATCATCCGTGATGGTATTGTAATTCATGAAGGTGAGATCGATCAGCTGAAGCGCTTCAAAGACGATGTGGCTGAGGTGAAAGCTGGTTACGAATGTGGTATTTCAATCAAGAACTTCAACAACATTCAGATTGACGACACCATTGAGGGATACGAAATGCGTGAAATCAAGCGCAAGAAATAAGTTTCAAAAAAGTGTATTCAAAAAGGAACGGCATTCGCTGTTCCTTTTTTAGTTTTAGCCCATGCTTGAAGTACTTCATTTGCTCTCCTTCGGATTGGCACTCGGATCCGGGTTTCTCCTGATCCTAGGTCTGATTCGTCCTGTACTCGTACTCTGGTTTTTGGACCGATTCAATCGGCTGAAGGTCATTCAGGTGTATGGCCTTGCCGCACTCATCTTTTTGGTTTTGAGTTTTGTGATGCAGGTGATTGGGTAGGACTCCGTGATGGAGAACTTAGGATCAAGTATTGTTTTTCCCCGCATTTCTTTCAATTTTTGATTAAACAATACTTGAGTTGAAAAACGCAGCTGCCATAGCGCTCCTTTTTTTCTTTGTCCTTTTTCACTTTGGATACTATGCGGTGTACCTCTCCGCCAATGTATCCCTAGAGCGAAATTGGATGGATCAAATCTATGGGGAGCAGCAAGTACAGCTGGAGGAGCAAATTCTTGAAATCCCCTTGAATGCTCCTTACATGGCCAATCAGGAGGATTTCCAAGCGACCAACACCCGTTTTGAATTGGAAGGCAACTATTACCGAGCCATCAAGCAGCGCTATCAAAACGACACCTTGCAGGTGGTCTATGTGCCCGATACCGCCAGAAAAGTGCTGGATGTGACCGTCAAAAAATGGATTTCCGCCCTTGCGGAAGATCAGCACCCTCAAGATCAGGAAGCGAGCAACCTAGGAATGCAATTTGCAAAAGATTACTTAGGGACTGGGCTACTTTCCTTTGAAGGGATGAGTTCGCCGAAGTTTACCACAGAAATTGGGTTTATTTTTTCAACGTATTTGAGTCCTAGTTTCATTCTAGACAGCCCCCCTCCCCAACACAGCTAATTTT
>JAXISU010000326.1:0-3075 GCA_034680425.1 Cyclobacterium sp. | reverse complement strand
TGCGTATTTCGAAGGCCCGATGCAAAAATCTCAAAGTCAGAACCATCCGGGTTGGAGCGTGCAATCACTCCGGAATTCGAATGGTTGTACTCCGTGCCATCATCCCCTTTTCCATTAAATCCAATATCTCCAATGCCCCAATAGATACGTCCATCAGGACCCATTTCGACTCCAGACATCCCATGCGCACCAAAGCCAATGTGAATGCCATAGCCATGGGAAAGGGATTTCTTTTCATCCATAATCCCGTCCCCATTTGTATCCTGCAATCTCCACATGTCTGGACCTGCTGCAACATACAAGGCATCGTCGGTCTTCAGCACCCCACCTGCTACATCGGTAACCTCCTCATGGAAATCGTACACTTGCTTTTGTCCCCAGTCTGCCAGACCATCTCCATCGGTGTCTTTTAATTGAAAGACCTCATTTCGCTCTTCGAGCATGTCCTTCCAATCGTGGGATCCATCTCCATTCAAGTCGGCCAACCATTCGTTTTGAGCAGAACGCTCTGGAGACAGTTCCGTACGAAGGAAATTTCGCTTGTCCTCAATCGTCTGCAATGCAATGGAACGAATTTCCCAATCCTGGTGTCCTCGGATGTCAAATTCGGCATTATTTCGGCGTGGCGAACGGGTGTAATAAATGGAACCATCATCTCCTACTTGCATAGCAATGGGGTCCTTCACCAATGAATCCGTGCCCCAAACTTCCATTTTCAATCCCTCCACTAAGATGGGAGTCACTGAATTACGAGCCACTTCTGCTTGAATGGCTACTTCTTCTTTGGTAAGAGTGGTGATCCGAAGGTCTACTGGTTCCTTCTCTTTACAAGAGGCGAATACCACTACGAAAAGAATCAGCGCTTTGCTAATCGACTGAAATGCGGAATTTAGGTTAGGCATGGGTTTAGGGGAATTAACTGCTTGAAAATAAAAAAAATAAAGCTTCAAAACGAGCCGGTCATCTAAAAAAACCCAAAAACAAAAAATCCCGACTATAAGTCAGGATTTTTTTGTAATTCAACTAAAATCAAGGTAAAACTTAGATTTCTAGCGAATTAAGCTGTAGTCCGTACGGGAATCGAACCCGTGTTTTATCCGTGAAAGGGATACGTCCTAACCCCTAGACGAACGGACCAAATGACCCACAAAAAGGTGGTTTTTTCAATGGTTGTGCAAATATAGCCGCTTGAACTTATATTCCCAAAGTGGCTAGAAAATTTCTTTTAAATCCCGGTTAATCTGTTGAACCAAAGCAGTAAAAATTTACTTTACCTGTAGAACGAGTTTTTCTGTAAATTCACTCCAAATTAATCACATGTCCACAGCTGCTCCTACCCTTCGCGTAGCCATCAATGGGTTTGGTAGAATTGGTCGTTACACGGCCAAACTTCTCCTCAACCGATCTGATTTCAATTTAGTGGCCATCAATGATTTGGCGGACCCTGCAGCCATTGCACACCTGCTCAAATACGATTCGGTACACGGAAAGTTTGATGCCAACATCAGCCATTCGGTTGATTTTTTACAGGTCAATGAGCAGAAAGTAGCGCTTTTCTCGGAATCAAATCCTGAAAATCTTCCCTGGGAAAAACTCAACATAGATCTTGTAATTGAATGCACAGGGCGGTTTACCTTGAAAAAGGATGCCGAAAAACACCTTAAAGCCGGAGCAAAAAAAGTAATTGTTTCAGCGCCTTCTCAAGAAGATTCCATTCCCATGGTGGTATTGGGGGTGAATGACCAAATTCTATCCGGTAAAGAAACTATCGTATCCAATGCCTCTTGCACCACCAACTGCCTTGCTCCCTTGGTAAAGGTCTTGGATGAAAATTTTGGAATCCTTCAAGGATTTGCCTCTACGGTACACTCCTACACCAACGATCAAAACCTACACGATGCCCCACATAAGGATTTGAGAAGAGCCAGAGCAGCCGCCTATTCCATTATTCCCACCACTACCAATGCGGGCAAAGCCTTGGACCGCGTCCTTCCCACACTCGCTGGCAAAATTGAGGCTTCGGCCATGCGTGTGCCTGTACCCGATGGATCGCTGACGGACTTAATTGTGACAGTAGCAAAGGAAGTGACTGCCGATGAGGTCAATGAGGCATTCAAAAAGGCTGCAAAAACGAATCTAAAGGGATTTTTACAAGTGGAATCCGATCCAATCGTATCCATGGATATCTTAGGCAATACCCATTCGGCCATTCTGGATGAGGCCTTGACCTCTACCAAAGGAAATATGATCAAAGTAGTGGCTTGGTACGACAATGAATCAGGCTATGCGAACCGACTCGTAGATTTGGCAAAAAAAATCAGCAACCAGCACTAAACTTTATTACTTCACTCGTCGAACTTGATAGTCTTTAATCGGGCTTTCAACGACTATTTTTTCCAGCTTTCCAGCCTTGTAATGGTACTGGTTGGTATTCCCCTCTACCTCGATTTCATAGACGCCAGCACTAATCTTTTTGATTGGCGCAGAAACACCATACACCTCGGATAGAAACAATTCCTGCCCGCTGGGTTCATGAAAAAATAACTTCGTACTGCTCCAAGACAAAGGTCCTTTTACAGGTGTCCTATTGGCATATTTATAGGACTTGGCATCCACCTGGTACTGCGTACCGGTCCAATTGACCTTGGAATCAAAATAACCACGGTTGGTCTTGGACTCCGAAAAGGTCTTGATGATTTTCCCAGCCTTGAAATGCGAGCGCGTCAAAAATTTAAGGTCTACATCCCCGAAAAACCAAAACTTCACGCGGCTATCTACCGAATACAATACCGAATCTGCTCCGCCCGTTTTCTGAGCTGTAAGGCTACCTATTTTTAATCCAAGAACCACTATTTCAAAAGAAGCTGTTTCCTTTTGGGTTTGGGCCTTAGCTGATGGAGCCAGACACACAAGAAAAAACAGGAGGCAAATCGCTTTGAAAAACAAACTACGGGTAGGGTTCATCGAATTCATCAGTAAAGGCTAGCTGCTTTTATTTTTAGACATCAAGTGGTAAAACTCGCTACTTTCTTTGTTCAGATGCACTAATATAAGGCATATCGCCAATTTGGGAAC
>JAXISU010000325.1:0-3075 GCA_034680425.1 Cyclobacterium sp. | reverse complement strand
GCGTCTTATTTCCAGCATGCCTTGGGCTATGTTTTCCCTTCCACAAATGAAGGGTTTGGATTGCCGGTATTGGAAGCATTCTCGTTTGGGTTGCCCGTCATCATTTCACGACAGGGGGCCTTGATGGAAGTGTCGGGTGATGCTGCTTTGATTTTGGAAAAAAATGAGGAGGAATCATTAATCCAGTCCATGAAACTTTTGGTGGATGATCCTGATCTAAGAAAGGTATTGGGAGAAAAAGGGAGAATCAGGTTGCAGGAATTTTCGGCGGAGAAGTTTTTTCTATCTTTAGAACAGGCCTTTAAAGAAATTTTGAAGAGATAGGAGAAGACTTTATCAAAAAATGCGTGAATAAATGGTAAGCAAGCCGTCACCTGTTGATATAAAAGTAGCCATCATGGGCGCCAAAGGCTACCCCTATGTCTATGGGGGCTACGATACCCTGGTGAAAGAATTGGGAGAGCGCTTGCAAGCCAGAGGAGTGCAAGTGCGGGTCTACAACCACCGATCCTTGTTTTCCACACGCCCCCGATTTGTCAATGGCATCGAGTGCATCTACACGCCAGCTCTTGAAACCAAAAGCCTCACGCAGCTGAGCCATACGTTTTTTTCCATGCTGCATGCCTGCTTTTCGGATGTGGATGTGATTTTCGTGGTCAACTCTGGGAATGGCCCTTTCGGGTGGCTCGCCCGCATTTTTGGGAAGCCCACGGCCATCAACGTAGACGGTCTCGAATGGCTTCGACCCAAGTGGAAAGGCTGGGGAGCACGGTACTTTAAGTGGGCCTCCAAGATGGCTACCCGCTCTTTTGACCAGATCATCAACGATTCGGATGAGATGCGTAGGGTCTACCTGGAGGAATTTCAGAAAGACTCGATCGTGATTGCCTATGGCGCCAACCCCAAGGATGATGTGGAGGATAGTCCCTTGCAAACCTGGAACCTCCGCTCTCGGGAGTATTACCTGATTGTGGGGCGTTTGATTCCGGACAACAATGCCGACCTGATTATCGAAGGATTCCTTCAATCCAAATCAAACAAGCCCCTCGTCATTGTGGGTGACGCTCCTTTCTCGGATGCCTGGGCCCAACAAGTAAAAAAGATGGAGGAACCTCGCGTCCTTTTTACCGGCTATGTTACCGATCCGCTGGTACTTGCCTCCCTCTATTCACATTGTTACGCGTATTTTCATGGGCATGAATTCGGAGGCACCAACCCCGCCATGCTGAAAGCCTTGGGCTATGGCTGTGCCATTCTAGCCTTAAATACACCCTTCAATCAAGAGATGCTCCAAAACGGAAAGCATGGTTGGTATTTCGAGAAAACAAGTGAGGCCGTACAGCAACTCGTGGAAAAAGCCGAGGCTGGGGCCACTGAACTTCAGGAGTTGCGGCAAACTGCACGTCAAGGGCTTACTGCCAAATACTCTTGGGATCGGGTAACAGACCAGTACCTGGAAGTTTTCCACAGGCTAGCCAAAAAGTAAATGTTTTTTCACGCGGATCTAGACGGAAAAATACCGCTGATCTGCGTTTCTTTTTCCCCGAAAATCTGCGGGAGTCTCTTTTTTCACGCGGATCTACACGGAAAAAAACCCGCTGATCAATTGGTGCTGAAATCAGACACTTAATGAAAAATCTGCGTCACCTTTTCTGCAAGAATCTGCGGAAACATCATTTTTCACGCTGATTAACACAGAAAACTAACGCAAATCTTTTTTAGGAATGATATTAGGTTGGAAAATTATTGACTTTACGGTGAATGGACCCAGAAATTTCTGCGGTGTTAAAGTTCACTAATATCCCCACACGCAAATCTGACAACTTCAAGTACGTGAGCAGTTGTTTGAAGTGAACCTTAGCTATTGTCTCCACCGACTTTATTTCAACAATCACCTTTTTCTCGATAAGTAAATCTAAACGATACCCCAAATCCAACCTTAAGTTGTGATAGGTCACCGGAAGTACTACTTGTCGTTCAACAAAAAGTCATCGATTTACCAATTCGTATTCCAATGCCGCCTCATAGCATGATTCAAAAAGGCCGGGTCCAAGACCGTTGTAAACGCTAAAAATTGACCCTCTGATTAAAAAAGTTATCTCATTTTCATTCATAAGAAAAATTAGACCCTTTGTCTTTAATATTCTATTTTTTCTCGTTGAATCTTTTGCATTTTTTACTAATTCTGAAAATCATTTTAGGATAAATTACTATTTCCCCGCAAATCAATTAGTGCTTTTGTTTCCTGCTGATTCCAACACACAACTAACATAGATCTGCGTTCCCTTTTCCTTAAAAATCTGCGTGAACATCTTTTTTCACGCGGATCTACACGGAAAAAAAGCGCTGATCAAATGGTGCTGAAATCAGGCACTTAATGAAAAATCTGCGTCAGCTTTTCTGCGGTTATCTGCGTGAATAATTTTTTCTAAATTGGATTAACAGAGAAAACTCCAAGCCAAAATTCGACTCCGCTTATTTCCTTGTCCCATTTCGATTACGCGTTGAGACTTTACTCCTGCTTTTTCGAGTTGTCCCTGAAAGTAAGATAGATGTGTGCTTTTGGAAACCAGTACCGTAAACCAGCCTACCTGCGATTGAACGGTTACACTCTCCTGAATCATTCTTCCAATAAATCCAATTTCCCCTCCAACAGTCCATAACTCGGTTGCCTGACCACCAAAATTCAATATTGGGTCGGCAGGGGCATCCCCTTTGAGGTTTTTGATTTTCCGTTGACTCCCTTGTCTAGCCATGTCGGCAGACTCATGGAAGGGAGGATTGCATATACTCAGTTCGAAATATTCTCCTTCTTCGATGACGGATTGGAAAATTACCGATGGGTCCGCCTGGTAGCGCAGCGCTACCTTGTCCACAAGCCTTGAATTGGACGAGATGATTTCTGCTGCATTGGACAGGGCCTGAAACTCAATTTCAGTGCCCACAAAATTCCACCCAAAAAGGCTTGTTCCCAAAATAGGATAAATCAGATTGGCGCCGGTTCCTACATCTAGGACCTTGATTTCACCACCCTGAGGAACTTTTCGGTCGTGATCCCGAGCTAGCAGATCTCCT
>JAXISU010000324.1:0-3094 GCA_034680425.1 Cyclobacterium sp. | reverse complement strand
GGAAGCCTTGGCTTTGAAATTTGAATTCGGTACTCAGTCCCACCCAATCGGTGAGTGGAACTACCGCGCCCACCCCTACATTCGCACCACTTAGATTACGCTTGGTACCTGCAATCCCAGGTTGGGGATTTTCTGAAGTCAAGCTATAGCCTGTCACTACATAGACCTGCGACTTGTCTTTGGAGAGGTAGTAGCGCAGGTCTGCGCTGAAATTACCCGCTCTCCCCACAGCTGGGAAAATCTGCGTGTAACTTGGCATTAGCCCAAATTGAGGTGCAAAAAAATACTCCCAACCCAATCCGATTCCAGGTTCATCTAACCGTAACCCGTACTGTCCCAAGACATGAAGTCGCGAATCTCCCTGCTCTTGTGCCTGAAGGATAGTAATCGAACTAAATAGAAGAAAGGTGACTAGGAGAAGATTTTTCATCGCATCATTTTTTGCGAAGCTACCAAATCCTTGGAATCCCCCAAATTATTCAATCACTTTGACCAACCTACCCAGTCTTCCTTGCGAGTCGATACCCTCTAAGATCAGCAAGTGCCTGCTTGCAGTCTCAGAATTGTAATAGGATAGGGAGGCCTTACCGCTTTGATCTGTTTGAATCAGTGGATTCCAATACAAGGTGGCCCGCTTATCTGTCAGCTTATTGGCGGGAGAGTTTTCTTCGTATTTAGGCGAGTAAAAAACACGTGGGATGGAATAGCCGCTGTATTTGGTCACCAAAGTTCCTCCCACATTGCTGTATACGGTGCTTGTGCCTGCCTTGGTGTAGACGGCGATGACGCCATTTCCACCTTGGGAACCAAAAATTGCTGTTCGGGCAGGGTCCTTAAATACCTCTACACTTTCCACATCACGAGGGCTGACTTGGGCAAGGGTGGCAGCATCTACTGGCACATTGTTGAGCATGTACATGGGCTCTACCCCTGCTTGAAGCGATCCTACGCCTCGAATAAGTACGGTGGCATTGAATCCATCAAAGGTGACGCGTACCCCGGCCACACGTCCTTGGATCAACTGAAAAATATTAATAAACCCTTGTCCTCCGGGAATATCCTCCGGCTTGATCACAGCATCGCCTTCTCCATAGATTTTGCGTGCTTGGGTCTGCTCTTCCTGGAGCGTCTCCGCCACTACCGTGATGGCTTCCAATTCCTTCTCCAGGAGGTTGGAGTTGAGCTGTTGCATTAGGTTTCGTTCGCCCACGGTGGCTGCCAATCCTTTGGGCCAGCTACTAGTCGCAGGATAGACTCCGCTCAGTTGAGTGAAGGGAAGTTGCGGAACAGCGATGGAGAGATTGATAAAATTTCGCGCGCGAAGGTCTTCGGCCGTAATCGTCACCGACACCGAATCCTGGTACTGCAGGTCGGTCAGTAGGAAGTTTCCATCAGGACCATATTCGGTAGAGAGGAGTTCAACCCCTTCCCCTACCAATGCAGTGATTTTTCCGCCCCCCAATCCTTTTTTGGTTGAGGTCTGCTCGTTTATTTTTCCCGAAATCGTAATCCCCTGTTCGATGTAGTAACCTTGATCTGAAAGTCGGTTTTGAAGCACATCTTCCCAGTCAAACCGGGTCCATCCGTGGGTGAGAAGTACCAAATCTAGTTCCTCGGTAGCATTGGATACGTCTTTTCTAAAGTAATATCCAGGTCGGTAAACAGTCCCCTTCAAATCACTAGTAAGCAGTAAGTGAGAATAGAGCGTTCCCTGCAAATCACTTTGATCTTCCACTTGATCTAGATCCACCACCGAAAGGGATAAGCTGGCCTGGGAGACACTGTCTTGGAAGGCAGTCTTGAGGTTCAAATTTACTTTTCCCCGTGGTTGTAGTGGCTCTGAGGATGCTTTGAGTTCCAGAGCTAATTCGTCTTTGTTCTGGACAAAAACCAATCGCTCTAGCAATGGCCTTCCTTGCTCATCCAAAACGGCAATTGTATGGATTCCACTTGGGAGATTTTTCTTGGGTATGCGCACCCCCCAGACCCCATTGGCAAGAGTTCCTTCTGCCATGTAATTGATCAATCCACGGGTATGGGTGACCAAGAGGAGTTTGCCGGAAACCCCCGCCCCTTGAATCAAGGCGGAGATTACCGTTCCATCGCTTGGGTTTTGAACATGGATGCTGAGTCCATTTTGCAAGGTTTTTGGGAGTGAAATTCGTCGCGTAATTCCAGATGCCGAGTCTTGAACTAAGGCCGCATAATCCGCCCGTTGGGGAGTAAATTCAAGTTTGCCAAGACCGGCAGCATTGGTGGTAAAGGAGGTGCCTTCCTCTCCTTCGATACTGCCCTGCAATTGGAGAGGAGTCCCATCGGGGAACACAGCACGAACGGCCACCTTTGATTTTTTGCCTAGAATCCAATTTCCCCCTTCTGGCAAAAACTGGATGTCTGCAGCGTCCAAGGAGTAGGGGAGTTTGAGTTTGTGCGTGACCAGATACCCTGGACTTTCTTCGAAGGAAAGTGCAAGATGCTGCGCAGGATGGGGGGCGTTGGCAATGGTAAAACCAAATTCTGCGGTGCCCAGTGCATTGAGTTGAATGGTCTGGGCATGCAATTCCTCATCTCCTGCGATGGCTTGCAAACTGATCTGAGCATTACTCAAGGGTTCTCCCAGCGCATTGATTGCTTCCAAAGTGACTTGGTAGCGGACTCTCGAATTTTCCAGCCGGACCTCGCTAAATCGGACCGTAGGCAGAAACGCTCCACCCAGTCCGTCCACAACCTGTACGTGTTGGGTGAAAAAATAAGCCTCTCCAAAATTTCGCATCCAAGTGGTGTAGGCCTTGAGCTGGTAGGTTCCCGTCTTTCCAAAATTTGGAATTTTGAAGTCCCCCATGCCCCGTCCATTTTCAAGGGCAATGATTTTTTGAGCCACTTTCAAACCATCTCCATCAAACAAGTCCACGTAGAGGGTCTTGCTCATTGGGCTGGGTAACTGTGCTCCTCCGGCTACCAGGTAGGCTGAAAACCACAGGTCATCCCCTAGTGTGTAGGTGAATTTGTCGAGGTGGAGGTAAGCTTTCTCCACTGGAAATTCATCCTGGGAGTTTTTAAAATAGGTTTGAATTTGTGTGGGAAGTCCTTCTTG
>JAXISU010000323.1:0-3098 GCA_034680425.1 Cyclobacterium sp. | reverse complement strand
TTTGATCTCAAGTTGGTTTTTGGGGGGAATTACAGCCTTTTGAATGGAAACAAAATTGTCATCAATCCCAGTGACCGCACCTACATGCAGCGGGCCAATGCAATGCAGGGCATTTTTGGCATCCACCTTCTGTATTTGTAGGAGAGATCAGATTTTTAGCTTAGGGGTACTTAAAAAAAGCATTTAAATTATTGAAAATCAATTAATTGTAAAAACTTGTATTTGTAATACAAGATATCTTGTGTTTCAAATACAAGCTTTTTTTTACAGAAGATCTCTGAAGAAGGAATTTAGAGGATTCAGATTTTTGGTTGATCCAAGTTTTGAATTGGGTTTTCCTTAAATTGTCTTGGAATTTTTCCAAACCTATTGATTGACCTATGCGACAATTACTCCTTAGACCCGGAGCTGAAGAATTGAATTACGAGATTCGGGGCATTGTAAAGAAAGCCCGGCAAATCGAAGCGCTCGGCTATTCGATGACTTGGGAAAATATCGGCGACCCGATTCAGAAGAGCAATCAGCTCCCCATTTGGATGAAGGGGATTGTGGCCGATTTACTTCAGGAAGACAAAACCTACGGCTATGCGGACTCCAAAGGGGTGTTGGATACCCGTAAATTCTTGGCCAAGCTCAACAATGAAAAGGGAGGGGCTCAGCTTACTGCGGAGGACATTCTTTTTTTCAACGGCTTAGGAGATGCAATTGCCAAATTGTATCAATTTTTAATCCCTACAGCTCGAATTATCGGCCCTTCGCCCGCCTACTCTACCCATAGTTCGGCAGAAGCTGCCCACGCCAATTCGGCTCCCATTACCTACCGACTAGACCCGGACAACCAATGGCTTCCTGATATGGAAGATTTGTACCTCAAGGTGAAATACAACCCTTCCATTGTGGGCATTCTGATCATCAACCCTGATAATCCTACAGGGATGGTGTATCCCAAAGAGGTTTTAGAAAGCTTTGTAAAGCTTGCCAAAGAGTTTAATCTGCTGTTGATTGCCGATGAGATCTACCAAAACATCACCTACAACGGCATCAAGGCAGTAGCACTGGCCGAGGTCATTGGCAATCATCCAGCGATCTCACTCAAAGGAATTTCCAAGGAATTTCCTTGGCCAGGGGCACGCTGTGGTTGGATGGAATTTTACAATCGAGAAGCCTCTCAGGAGTTTTCCAAACTATGCCAAACCCTCGAAAATGCAAAAATGATTGAGGTTTGCTCCACTATTTTGCCACAATTAGCCATTCCGAGAATCATGAGCCATCTTGAGTTTCCCGCCTACCGTGCGCAAGCCAATGCACAAATCGGTGAAAGGAGCGATTGGATGCGGGAAATTTTAGGAAAAATCGAAGGGATTAAGTTCAACCCCACGCAAGGAGCATTTTACAATACCATAGTTTTTGACGAGCAATTGCTCACCACCCGCCAAACCCTCCCGATTGAAGACGAGCACTTGCAACAGTTAGTAGACTCCTGGTTGGATGATTCAGAAATGCCCTTAGACAAGCGATTTGTGTATTATTTGCTGGCCTCAGAGCGGATTTGCGTGGTACCGATTTCTTCCTTTTGCTCCGACTTGAGGGGCTTCCGAGTTACCCTCCTGGAAGAAAATGAAGCCGTATTTAAAGACACCTTTTCCCGTTTGGGTGCTGCCATTACACGGTACCTCCATTCCTGATCTTCTAATGATCGTGCAGTCGAACTCGAATTTTAGAATTGGGGCTGATTGAATCTTCTGGAGCCACTCGAGAATTAGGCAGCCTACTCAAATCTGGCTGCCCGGCATTGACCCAAGCGGTATACCAAAAGTCAGCTATCATCTTGATGGAGGCACGCATTTGTCGCTCTACCTGTTTGTTGAGCGCCAAGGCGTAGGCTTCGGTAAACTCCCGGGAAAAGACGCGCACCGTCTGTCCACCTCGCTCCTCGTAACTGTACTTTTGGCCCGCAGGAACTTTCTCAGTTACTATTTTTTCAAACTTCAACACAGAGTCTACCTGTGCATGGGCTCGGTACACCGCTTCCCAAAGGGCTTGTTGGGGGTCTTTGACATAACTTGCTTTGCCCACCCAGAAGGAGTAATTCTTGGCCTGCAGCTCTGGAATCCTGCTTTCCCAGAATCCATGGATACCCGTTTGTCCGCTGAGTTGCCCATTGTAGTTTTGGGTGGTATGCAAGGGCACATTCAAGTCCCCAAGGTAATGCCCAAGATCTGCTGATAGGCGTAGGATAGCGGCTTTATCCTGAGCTGCAAAGGCTTTGGTCAAACTCAAAAAAGTGAAATAGGTAGACCAAGGTCCAATGCCATGTGCCCGCAGGGAGTCTTCGGGGTACTGCTCCAGTGCGGCTGCCCAGTATTTTGGAAGTTGGTGGCGTACACTGTCCCCGTAATGATCCAAGTCGATGTAGTGCTTCTCCGCTTCCCCTTTGACGGCATAGCGCCTTCGGTCAGGGTTCACCGATTTTTCCGCAAGGTAGGCTAGCTCCTTCTTGTAGAGGTGCAGCATCTCGGGAGGGAGGGAATATACCGCCTGTCGATTGATCAAGGCATGTCCAAAAAAGCCCCAGAAGGGAATCGGAAGGATATAAAAAAGAAGGGATATCGAAGAAAAGATTAAAAAATTCATGATTGAATCTACTGGATTTTTTCGAAAAAATAGGGCCTAGAATTCATTTTTGCGCACTTTCTTTCATTCAATCTTTTATTTTCCTCCCAAGACCTCGGTCCTTGGCAAGGAATGTTTAAAATTCCTTTGGCAGAATTAATTATTTCCAATAACTTTGCATTCCCGTTCAAAATAGGACTCGGACAAGAATTAGAAAATTAACTAGATATGGCAAATCATAAATCAGCTCTAAAGAGAATTCGCGCCAACGACGTAAAGCGTTTGAGAAACAGATATCAGGCTAAGACCACCCGTACTTTTATCAAAAGATTGAAGGCGGCTACCGATAAAGTAGAAGCGATGGAGTTGTACAAGAAAGTTTCTTCCATGTTGGACAAACTCGCTAAGAAGAATGTCATTCATAAAAACAACGCAAACAACAAGAAGTCAAGATTGGCTAAAGTGGTAAGCGCTTTGGGATAATT
>JAXISU010000322.1:0-3101 GCA_034680425.1 Cyclobacterium sp. | reverse complement strand
TGTGTAGCATTTTAGGCTTTTCAGCGTGATCTGGAGTGATTAATCCTAGTTCAATCATTAGCTGGCAGCCATTGCATACCCCCAAGGAGAGGGTGTCCAGTCGTGCATAAAATGCATCTAGCGCTTGCTTGGCTTTCGGGTTGTACAAGAAGGCACCTGCCCAAACTTTGGCACAACCCAAAACATCCGAATTGGATAATCCGCCGACGAATACGATCATATGGACATCAGTCAAATCTTCTCGACCAGAAATCAGGTCGGTCATGTGAATGTCTTTGACTTCAAAGCCTGCTAGCCAGAGGGAATAAGCCATTTCTCGGTCACCATTCACCCCTTTTTCGCGAATAATCGCTGCGGTCGCCTTTCCTTTTTTGGTACGGAATGGATCGAGTCCCAAGGTTGCAAACTTTCCTTCCCAACCTGTAGCGAAGCTGTACTGAAGGGCTTGATTTTTGTAGTTGGTAAATCGCTCGAGTGCCAACTTTTCTCCGCTTTGCTTTTTGTCCAATAGGTAAGAGGAACGGAACCAAAGGTCTCTCCATTCGGAGACTACCAAGGTTTGCGAAGCAAGTTCGATTTTTCCGGATAGCGTAACTGTTCCAAGGGATTTAAATCCGATCTGAGCAGTTGCAAGGAGTTTTTCTACTTCGCCGTTAGCTTCTACTTGAATCAGGATGCCTGGGTTTTCGGAGAACAAGGCTTTCACTAAGTCCTTTTCTTCAAGTTGCGTCACATCGACTTGCATGCCTACAGATTGGCTTGGGAAACACATTTCCAAAAGGGCTGTGAGGATACCTCCAGAAGAAATATCGTGTCCTGCAAGGACTAATCCTTGAGAGATAAGCTGCTGAACGGTTTCAAAAGCGCTTGCGAAATAGGCTGCATCTACAACCGTAGGTGGTTCTTGGCCTATTTTATTGAGGGCTTGGTAGAGTGATGAACCTGCGAGTTTGGCGGAGTCTTTGGAAAAATCCAGGTACAAAACCTGGGTGCCAGCTTGTGGAATTAGGGCAGTCTTGACCGTTTTTTGAATGTCTGAACATTCACCAATAGCCGAAATAATTACCGTTCCTGGAGAGTACACCACCTTGCCGCCTGGGTACTTTTGTGTCATGGAAAGGGAGTCTTTTCCCGTAGGGATGTTGACTCCAAGTGCAATAGCAAACTCGGAAACTTCCTGAACTGCTCGATACAGGCGATCGTTTTCCCCTTTGTTTTTCGCAGGCCACATCCAGTTGGCAGAAAGGGAAATCCCCTTCAATCCATCCGTGATTGGCGCAAAGATTAAGTTGGTCAGTGCTTCAGCAATAGCCAATCGGCTTCCGGCCTCAGGGCTAGCCAAAGCTGCTACTGGAGCATGTCCGATGGAGGTGGCAATTCCTTTTTGACCGGTAAAGTCCAGCGCCATGACGCCGACATTATTCAGAGGCAATTGGATCTCGCCCACGGTCTGCTGAGTAGCTACGCGACCTGTTACGGAGCGGTCTACTTTATTGGTCAACCAGTCCTTACATGCCACTGCCTCGAGCTGAAGCACTTCTTTGAGGTAGGTGGTCAGTAGTTCTTGGCTGTAATCCGCTTCTGCGAAGTTTGACCCTTGTTGGCTTACATCTTCCAAGATGGTTTTTGGAGAGGAACCAAATAGGTAACTCAAGTTCCAGTCCACTGGCTTTTCACCGGTTTTCTGGTTTTCAAATTTGAAGTGCATGTCTCCGGTCGTTTCGCCCACCACATAAAAAGGAGCGCGTTCTCGTTCGGAGAGTTGTTGCAGGAGAGGAATGTCTTTTTTGCCGACTACCAAGCCCATGCGTTCCTGGGACTCGTTTCCGATGATTTCCTTGGCAGAAAGGGTAGGATCACCGACAGGAAGTTGGTCGATGTGGATGGTACCGCCGGTATTTTCTACCAATTCAGAGAGGCAGTTGAGGTGTCCGCCTGCGCCGTGATCGTGGATGGAGACGATGGAGTTGTTTTCGCTTTCCGCCATGGCGCGAATCACGTTGGAAACGCGCTTTTGCATCTCCGGATTGGAGCGCTGGATGGCATTCAATTCGATGGCATTGGAGAGTTCTCCGGTATTCAAGGAAGATACTGCCGATCCTCCCATTCCGATGCGGTAGTTGTCCCCGCCCATGATGACAATCTGGTCACCGGCCTTGGGCTCCGCTTTCTTGGTGTACTTGGCATTGGTAAATCCTACGCCTCCAGCTAGCATGATGACCTTGTCAAAGCCGTGCTGCTTGGCATGTTCTTCGTGTTCGAAGGTGAGCAAAGATCCCGCGATGAGGGGTTGGCCAAATTTATTTCCAAAGTCAGAGGCTCCGTTGGAGGCCTTGATCAGAATATCCATGGGGCTTTGGTAGAGCCAAGGGCGTGCGGGGAGATTTTTTTCCCAGCTTCGTCCTGCTTCTGACCTCGAGTAGGAAGTCATGTATACTGCTGTACCTGCTAGTGGGATGGAGGCGGTACCACCTGCTAGACGGTCGCGAATTTCACCACCGGCACCAGTAGCAGCACCATTGAAGGGCTCCACAGTGGTAGGGAAGTTGTGCGTTTCTGCTTTGAGGGAAAGTACGGTGTCGATTTGACGAGGTTCAAAAAAATCGGCTTGGTGCTGGGTTTTCGGAGCAAATTGTTGGACCGATGGACCTTTGACAAAAGCCACATTGTCTTTGTAGGCCGAGGCGATTCGATTCGGATTACGCTTGGAGGTTTCCTTGATTAATTGGAAAAGAGTCATCGGTTTTTCTACCCCATCAATGATAAAGGTGCCGTTGAAGATTTTGTGACGGCAATGCTCGGAGTTAACTTGTGAAAACCCAAACACTTCTGAATCCGTCAACGGGCGTCCCAATTGGGAAGAGACCTGATTGAGGTAATCCACTTCTTCTTGACTCAATGCAAGGCCTTCAGAAGCATTGTATGCTGCAATGTCGGTGATCGACTGAATGGGTTCAGGCTGAAGTTGGATGGTAAAAATTTCCTGATCTAGTCTTTCATACGCCTTTTGGAGCATGGGATCGATCGCTTCTCCAGGTTGTAGGGGGGTAAATTCTTCAATGCGTTGAATCCCGTGAATCCCCATGTTTCCCGTGATTTCT
>JAXISU010000321.1:0-3102 GCA_034680425.1 Cyclobacterium sp. | reverse complement strand
ATTTTGAGTACGTCCGTGATGAATTCGATGAGTTCATAGATTTTATGTTCCAGGGCTTCCTGTTCTTTTTCTAGGCCAGCAATAGCAGGAAAGTGCTCTTTCACGTGCAGGGTGCAGCTTCCAGAAGGGCAGACCACATAGTCAAAGTCGTTGAAGGTCTCTATAAAATGGGTTGCCGTACCTACCGTATCCCGTGCATACCCAGCATTGGCTAGGGGTTGCCCACAGCAGGTTTGACCCGAGGGGTAGGTGACCTGGCAACCTAATTTCTCCAATAATTCCAGCGTAGCAATGCCTACTTGCGGGTAGAACTGGTCTACGTAGCAGGGGATAAACAAGGCGACTGATGGGGACTTGGTTTTCATTGAGGTAAGTTAAGCGCTAGGGTTCATATTCACGAGCATTGCTGCCCCTAAAGCAGAGCCATTTGGAAAATCACTCGGGATAAGTTCGATTCCAGGAAATTTTTTACGCAGCAGCTCCAGAAAAATCGGGTTGGCATTGAAGCCCCCGTCTACGAAAAGCCGAGTAACAGGTGCGCCCTCCAAAACAAGCTTGACAGAGGCAGCCTGAATGCTGGTTAGCTCATGCAGGAAGGTATAGTAGGCTTCTGTAAATTCGGAGAAGCTACCCCAATCGCTGGAATCCCCATTTTCGATTCCAAAATTTTCTGGCTGGATGTAGTGGAAGCGAATTCTTTTTGTGGGCTGGCTGCAGACTTTTTGGTACCAGGATTCTTCAAATTGAAGTTTCTTGTAGGTGCCTAAGGGAAGGTTCCAATAGGCATACATTTCTTCCACTTGGTACTTGTGCTCCTCTCCGATAAAGAGGCGTGATATTTTGATGGGTTGACCTGAAATGCTCAGAAACTGCAGGCAATCTTTTGTCAGCTCTGATTCCGAGAGTGGAGTCTTGTTGAACGGATTGATGCTGATCGCCCAGGTGCCCGTAGACAGCAGGGCGAAGGGCTTTGTTTCCTGCTTCAGGTAGGGTAGAAGGGCTGCCGAAGAATCATGTACGCCGATTCCACAGGGGATTCCACCGAGCTCAGGCTTGGTTTTCAAAAGTGTATCTCCAGGCAATATGGGTGCCTGTAGCCGGTCTATTGCTTCTCGTTTCACCCAGTCGTGGTAGTCCATCTTTCCAAAATTCCATAAGGCTGTATGGCAGCCAATGCTGCTGTAGTCAGAGATAAATTGACCAGTAAAAATCAGACTCAGGTACTGCGGAAGGTGAAGACTTCGTTGGATTTTTTGGTAAACTTCTGGCTTTGCATACTTGAGAAAATAGAGTTGCAGGCCTGAATTCAGCATCGCCAAAGGAGGGGATGAAGTCTCTTTGCAAAAGACAAATTTCCCTCCATTTTCGGCATAAAATTTTTCCAGAAGCTCCTCCGGAAAAGGCTTTAGGTAATCGTACAATGGGGCTACCGGCTCTCCATCCAGGTCCGTATGAACAAAGGATGCGCCATGTCCCGAAAAGTTAAGCCGCGAAATTTCAAATTCAGTCGAATTTAGCGCGGCATGAAATGTCTCCAGCATCCAATCCCGAAGTGGCAGCACAGGTTCGCTCGGAAATCCATCCTCGTCAGGAATGGGGTCCAGACGGGTGTATGTATGAAACACCTCTCTAAGATTCTGGTCAAAGAGAAAGAATTTCTTGTTGGTTTTCCCGATGTCGAATACGGCTGTTACTGGGACTTTTGGCATTGGAATTACAGGAGCTCTTCGGGTTTATCTTGGGAAAGCTGCAGCAAGACCTCCATCCACATTGAGCATATTTCCTGTGGATTTGTTGAGCAGTCCGCCTACAAAGGCAAAGGCTGCATCTGCGATGTCACTGACCTTGACGCTTTCCTTGAGAAGGGTGCGGTTGGCGTAGTATTGCGGGAGATCGGCTACTTCGATGCCGTAGGCTTTGGCGCGATTTTCTGCCCATCCACCTTCCCAGATGTTCGAATTTTCAATCACTGCATCTGGGTTGACCACATTTACTCGGATTTTATCGTCTGCAAGTTCGGCGGCCATCAGTCTAGACATGTGCAATTGTGCTGCCTTGGCGGTGCCGTAGGCCACATTTTTTGGACCAGCTACCAAGGCATTTTTACTTACAATGTTCACAATATCTCCCCCAAGCCCTTGCTGCTTCATCAGGCTAACACCCAGTTTGGAGATGCGGAATTGCCCCATCACCAAGAGGTCGTTGAGTTTCCCCCAATCCTGATCGCTATGATCTTCAAAGGATTTGGAAATGGATATTCCGGCATTGTTGACTACAATATCCAGCCCTCCAAATTGGAGTGCTATGGCCTGGGAAGCACTGGCGATGCTTTCGGAATTGGTCACATCTAGCTGGAGGCCAAAGACATTGTCTTTGCTGTATTTTTTCTCAAATGCTGCTGAAGCTTGATCTAGCCGTTCTTGGTTGATATCGGAGAGCACTACGCAGGCACCTTCCTGCAGGAATTTTTCTGCAATTCCTTTTCCGATGCCACCCGCACTACCGGTGATGAGTGCAATCTTTCTAGAAAGTGGTTTTTCCTTGGGCATGCGCTGCAGTTTTGCCTCCTCGAGCAACCAGTATTCGATGTCGAAGGCTTCTTGTAGCGGCAAGGATACGTAGCTGGATATGGCTTCCGCACCACGCATCACTTGGATGGCATTGATGTAAAATTCAGAAGCTACCCGGCTGGTTTGCTTGTCTTTGGCAAAGCTAAACATCCCGACACCTGGCCAAATTATCACCACAGGGTTTGGGTCCCGCATGGCAGGGCTGTTAGGGTGTTTGTGTTGCTCGTAATAGGCTGCATAGCGTTCTCTATAGGACTGAAAAGCAGTTTCCAATTGGGGGCGTAGTCCACTGAGGTCTGAAAGGTCGGTAGCTGCAGGAAGGTCAAGAACCAAAGGTGAGATTTTGGTGCGGAGAAAGTGATCCGGGCAGCTGGTTCCCATGGGAGCTAGTCGTTGCAGATCTTGACTGTTGCTGAATTCCAAGACTACCTCCTTGTCGGTGAAGGTGCCCACCATTCGGGATGCTGAGGATGCCAATCCTCGTAAAAGCGGTGCGAGTTGAGCCGCTTGGCTTTTCCGTTGATCTGGTGGT
>JAXISU010000320.1:0-3106 GCA_034680425.1 Cyclobacterium sp. | reverse complement strand
GCTAAACTTAAAGACTACGCCAAAAAGGCTGTGATTCGAGGCTTCCGCCCTGGAAAAGCACCGATATCCATGGTAAAAAACATGTATGGACTATCGCTTTTGGTTGAGGAAATCAACACACTTTTGGGCGAATCCTTAAACAACCACCTAAAAGAGCAAACATTTAAGGTATTAGGAGAGCCATTACCGGTAGAAAAAGCAGATGAGTCTATCGACTGGAAAAACCAAAAAGACTTTGAATTTGAATACAAAATCGGTTTTGTAGAATCTATTGAAGTGAAGTTGGATCAATCCCTTAAAGGAATCAACTACAGCATCAAAGTAGACCAGAAACTGATCGATGAGACCATCGAAAATCTAACTTCCCAGTACGGAGAAAGCACCAACCCTGAAGTATCGGAAGCGGGCGACTTCATTTATGGAGATTTGAAATCCACCACTACAGATTTCTCAAAGACTGTTTCTGCTGACACTACGAAGCTTTCTAAAAAATTAGCGGGCAAGTTTGTAGGGCTAAGCAAAGAGGCAGTAATAGAGTTTGAAAGCAAAGAAGTTAAAAAAGACGAGTGGACTGCAGGCTTTGGCTTGTCCGACCAAGAGGGGGAAGATGCTAAAGGTGGCTACACCTTCACGGTAAAGAACATCAACCGCAAGGCAAAAGCTGAACTCAACCAAGAGTTTTTTGACAAAATCTTTGGCCCAGATCAGGTGAAGACCAAGAAGGAGTTTGAAGAGAAGGTAAAAGAAACACTTCAGGGAAGCTACAACAGAGAATCCAAGGTATTTACTGAGGAGGAATTGAAGAAATTGGTGGTTGAGAAAACCAACCTTTCTCTCCCTGATGCATTCCTAAAGGAATGGTTGATCAAAGCCAACGAAGGAAAAGTGACTGAAGCGGAAGTAGAGCAGGAATACCCACTCTATGCCAAGCAATTGTCTTGGTCCTTGATTTCAAATCAAGTTGCCAAGGATCATGGAATCCAAGCCGAGCACGCAGATGTGATCGAAAAGACCAAGGAAATGATCCGTGAGCAGTTTGCTTCTTCTGGACTTGGTGCACAAATGGAGTCTAGCATGGACTTGTTTGTAGACAACTACCTCAAAGGCAACGAGGGTCAAAACTACATGAACTTGATGACCTCCGTACAAAATGAAAAGGTATTGGCCTTGGTTCAAGAGAAAATAAAAATGACTGAGAAAAGTCTAACGATAGACGAATTCAAGGAACTTTTGGACAAGTAATCGAATTATGAACTATATTGAAAAGTCCTTTTTTAAAGGACTTTTTTAGTTTTGTCTCCTAGAAAAACCCAAGACATGATCAACAAGGAAGAATTCAGAAAATACGCCATTCACAACCAAGGCGTTAGTGGTACGGCTTTTGACCAATACACCACCCATATTGAAAACATGACCCGCTCGGTGATTGAGGAGCGCCCTCAGAATTTCAGAGAGATCGATGTGTTTTCCCGTCTTATTATGGACCGCATTATCTTTTTGGGAACTGGAGTAGATGACCATATTGCCAACATCATTGTAGCACAGCTCCTCTTCTTGGAATCTGTGGATTCCAAAAAAGACGTATTGCTTTACATCAACAGCCCAGGGGGATCTGTGACTGCAGGTCTAGGGATTTACGACACGATGCAGTACATCGGTCCAGATGTAGCCACTATTTGTACTGGGATTGCCGCTTCCATGGGAGCTGTATTGCTGGCAGGTGGTGCTAAAAACAAGCGCTCCGCCCTTCAACATTCTCGTGTGATGATCCACCAGCCTTCAGGAGGCATGCAAGGTCAGTCCACGGATATGGAAATCTCCTTGAAGTTGATTCTAGCCATGCGTCAGGAATTGTACCAAATCTTGGCCAACCATACCGGCAAATCCTTTGAAGAAATTGAAAAGGATTCCGACAGAGACTATTGGTTGCGCGCACCTGAAGCCAAAGAATACGGCTTGATCGATGAAGTACTGGTTAAAAAAACTACCTAATGGCTCAAATCACCTGCTCCTTCTGCGGTAGAAATAAAAAGGACGTAGACTTGATGGTGTCGGGCATCTCTGCGCACATCTGTAACTTCTGTATTGAACAGGCCCATGAAATCGTGGGTGAAGACAAGAAAAACAAGAAGTCTACCACCACCCCCGCCTTCAAACTCAAAAAACCAAAGGAACTTACGCAGTATTTAGATCAGTATGTGATTGGTCAGGAGGATGCCAAAAAAGTGCTTACCGTGGCCGTTTACAACCACTACAAGCGCTTGCAGCAAAAGGAAGAAGCAGACGAAATCAAGATTGAAAAATCCAATATCATCATGGTAGGAGATACGGGGACAGGAAAAACCTACCTCGCCAAAACCTTAGCCAAAATATTGGAAGTGCCTTTCTGCATCGCTGATGCCACGGTCTTGACCGAAGCTGGCTATGTGGGAGAAGATGTTGAAAGTATCTTGACACGCCTCTTACAAGCTGCTGACTACAAGGTAGAAGAAGCAGAGCGAGGCATCGTCTACATCGATGAGGTGGATAAAATTGCCCGTAAATCCGATAATCCTTCCATCACCCGTGATGTGAGTGGTGAAGGAGTACAGCAAGCCCTTCTTAAGCTTTTGGAAGGTACGGTAGTCAACGTTCCACCTCAAGGAGGCAGAAAGCACCCAGATCAAAAGATGATTGCGGTAAACACTGAAAACATCCTCTTCATCTGCGGTGGAGCTTTCGATGGGATTGCTAGGCATATCGGTAAGCGGATGAACACGCAACCTTTGGGATTCAATTCAGCTTCCACCAATGCTACTGCAAACCGAGAAAATCTCCTGCAATACGTGACTGCCCAAGACCTCAAAGCTTTTGGTTTGATCCCGGAATTGATTGGAAGACTTCCCGTGTTGACACACTTGGATCCACTCCACAGATCTACGCTGAAGCGTATCCTCACGGAACCCAAGAATGCTTTGGTAAAGCAATATGCCAAGCTAATGGCCATGGAAGGCGTAACGCTGACCTTTGACGAGGGAGCGCTTGACTTCATTGTTGACAAGGCTGTAGAATACAATCGAGGTGCTCGTGGGCTGCGTTCCATCTGTGAGGCCATCGTGACCGATGC
>JAXISU010000319.1:0-3108 GCA_034680425.1 Cyclobacterium sp. | reverse complement strand
CCTGAAAAAAACTAGATCTACCCCATCCACACGATCCAACTTAAGGGGGGATTTGTGCACTAGAGAAGGAAAGGTAAAGGTGGGGCGGACATTGGCAAAAAGTCCTAATTTCTGACGCATTCGCAATAAGCCCTGCTCTGGACGAACCTTTGCTTTGGGATCATTGTCGTATTTGGGATCACCAATTGCCCCGAAAAGAACAGCATCCGCTCCCACGCATATTTCATGGGTAGCATCCGGATAGGGGTCCCCTGTCGCATCTATGGCACAAGCCCCTACCAAACCTTCTTGGAAGGTGATTTGGTGGCCAAACTTCTTTCCAATTGCTTCCACTACTTTTACTGCCTGAGCAATTACCTCCGGCCCAATGCCGTCGCCAGGCAGGAGTGCTATTTTCATTTCCATAGGTGCTAAATTAAGGATGTATTTCCATTGGGTTTTTATCCATGATATTCAACATTTTTTCTGTAGCCATCATGGCAGCTACGGTTTGGTCTGGATACAATCCTTTGGTTTTGAATCGACCTCCATATTCCCAGGTAATAACCGTCTCCACAAAAGCGTCGGTTTTTCCCCCTGGAGGAATGGTCACGTGGTAATCAACTAATTTGGGTAGGTCTTTTTGCAAAGAAGCATAAATCAGACTCACTGCCTTCATAAACGAATCGTACTGTCCATCACCCGTAGCAGTGGCATCGTGGTAGCTGTCGTACACCTTGAGTCGCAACTGAACCGAAGGCTTTAGGCCTTTGGATTGGGTCATGTGGTACCCATCTATGCTGATGTTTTTGGTAAAGGAATTGTTTTGGAGGACATCGGAAATGATGTAGGGCAGGTCCTCCGTAGTCACTCGTTCCTTTTTGTCTCCCAATTCGATGATTCGCTGGGTGACGCGAGCCAATTCATCCGGCTCCAAAGAAATTCCCAGGGCCTCCAGATTTTTTGAAATATTGGCCTTCCCTGAGGTTTTGCCTAGGGCATATTTTCGCTCTCTACCAAATCGCTCGGGCAGCAATTGATTGAAGTACAAACTCTTTTTTTGATCCCCATCGGCATGAATGCCGGCAGTTTGGGTAAATACATTTTCTCCTACCACGGGCTTATTGGCAGGAATGTATTGCCCAGAAAATTGTTCCACCAACTTGGATACCCGAAAGATCTTTTGTTCCTGAACGCCGATTTCCAAATCCGTAAAATCCTTAATCACTGCTACGACGGATTCCAAAGGAGCATTTCCCGCCCGTTCACCTAGCCCATTGATCGTGCTGTGAATACCAGACACCCCCTGAAGCACTGCCTCAAGCACGTTGGCTACCGCCAAATCGTAATCGTTATGTCCATGGAAATCGAATCGTAAAGAAGGGAATTTGGAGATTACCTCCCCAAAAAAGTCGCGTACCTCTGCAGGAGAAAGGATGCCCAACGTATCCGGAAGCATCACTCGCTGTATGGGTTGCTGCGCAAGCATTTCGATGAGGCTTAGCGTATAGTCCCGAGAGCTACGCATCCCATTGGACCAGTCTTCCAAGTAGACATTTACCTGAAGCCCTTGCTCCAGAGCATAGGCAATGCACTGGCGGATTTCGGAAAAATGTTCCTCCGGCGTTTTCTTTAATTGATGAACGAGGTGATTGAGGGAACCTTTGGTCAATAAATTGAGCACCTGGGCACCGGCCTCCACTATCCAGTCCACAGAAATAGGGGTATCCACAAATCCCAGGACTTCTACTTTGTCCAAATAACCTTTTTGAGCTGCCCATTGGGTGATGCGCTGCACTCCCTCTAGTTCCCCCGCCGACACGCGAGCAGAAGCTACTTCGATGCGGTCTACTTTTAATTCTTCCAAGAGTGCCTTGGCGAGGTGAAGCTTTTCGGAAGGCAAAAAAGACACGCCTGAGGTCTGTTCGCCATCCCTCAAGGTCGTATCCATCAGTTCCAATCTTCGTGCCTCCATGCTTAACTCAGTTTATCGCTTGGCTTCAAAGCCTTCGATTTCTGTAGCCATGTTGATAAGATAATCGATGTCATCGAACCCATGCTGCATGTTGTCCTTCTTGTATTCGTTGATATCAAAGGATTCAGCATCCCCCGTAGCAAGTAAGGTGATCGTTTGTTTTGGCAAGTTTACTTCCACTTCGGTTAGTGGATTTGCTGCTATGGCAGCAAAAAGTTTATCTGCAAACGCGGGCGTCACCGTTACTGGAAGTACGCCGATATTTAGGCAGTTGTTTTTAAAGATATCAGCAAAAAAGCTGGACACCACACAACGAAAGCCATAGTCATACAAGGCCCAAACGGCATGTTCCCGGCTCGATCCGCATCCAAAGTTTTTTCCCGCAACAAGAATTTTTCCGCTGTAAGTGGAATCATTGAGCACAAAATCTGTCTTTGGCGTTCCAGCAGAGTCGTAGCGCCAATCGCGAAACAGGTTGTCTCCAAAGCCTTCTCTTTCTGTTGCCTTTAAAAAGCGAGCGGGGATGATTTGGTCTGTATCCACATTCTCTGTCGAAAGGGGTACTACTGTACTCTGTAGGATGGTAAATTTATCGTAAGCCATTTTTTTCGTTCAAAGGTGGTCAAATAGGACTTCGGGTAGTCTTTTCCCCGCACTCCATAAATTTCGCCTGCCTGCCGTAGGCAGGTATTTTCAAGCTTTAAATACTTCCCGTGGATCGGTGATTTTCCCCGTAATGGCTACAGCAGCCACTGTCAGTGGAGAAGCGAGTAAGGTACGTGCACCCGGTCCCTGCCGACCTTCAAAGTTTCTGTTGGAAGTAGAAACAGCGTATTTACCAGCAGGAATCTTGTCGTCGTTCATGGCAAGGCAAGCAGAGCAACCTGGTTGACGTAGCTCAAATCCTGCTTCTTCCAAAATAGCTACCAATCCTTCGGCTTGGGCTTGTTTTTCCACTTCTCGAGAACCGGGTACAATCCAAGCGGTAATGGAATCTGCTTTTTTGTGTCCTTTGACAAATTGAGCCACTGCCCGAATATCTTCGATGCGCCCGTTGGTACAGGAACCTACAAATACGTAGTCCACCGATTTTCCAAGGATTGGTTCCCCTGGTGCAAATCCCATGTAGTCTAGGGCTTTGAGGTAGGAAGTCT
>JAXISU010000318.1:0-3137 GCA_034680425.1 Cyclobacterium sp. | reverse complement strand
TGTGATTCAAGGCCAAATCCCCCATCACACGGCTTTCAATCTGTACTTTCTTGATGTAAGCCTCCAATTCAATCTCGTGGCGCGCATGCACCTCCACATGGTTCAAGACCTTGTGCTTCTCAAATAGCTGCTTGGTGCTTTTCTTGGTATACACATCCAATGCCTCAGGGGTAGACTTGAAGTTGGACAAGCCACGCTTATTGGCCTCTTTTGCCCACTCTTCAGAGTAGCCATCACCCTCGAAACGGATCTTTTTGGACTCCTTGATGTACTTACGCAATACATCTACAATGGCAATTTTCTTTTCCTTGCCCGCTTCCATCTCCTTCTCAATGTCCTTGTACAAGTCACGAAGCACCTCAGCTACAATGACGTTTAGCGTCATCATCGGCCCGCCACAGTTGGCAGAAGAACCGACAGCGCGGAATTCAAACTTATTACCTGTAAAGGCAAAAGGAGAAGTTCGGTTACGATCGGTATTGTCTAGGATGATTTCTGGGATCTTGGAAATACCCAACTTCATGTACATGTTGTCACCCTTCTCGATCTTCACGTTGCCATTTTTCTCCAACTCGTCCAAAAGCTCGGACAAGGTCTCGCCCAAGAATACGGACATGATCGCTGGAGGAGCTTCGTTGGCGCCCAAACGGAAGTCGTTGGAAGCAGAAGCAATGCTCGCACGAAGCAAGTCGGCATGGTCGTGTACCGCTTTTACAGTGGCCACCAAGAAAGCGAGGAACTGCAAGTTTTCACGGGCAGAGTTGCTCGGCTGAAACAAGTTGACTCCAGTATCGGTGATCAAAGACCAGTTGTTGTGCTTGCCACTACCGTTGACGCCAGCAAAAGGCTTCTCGTGAAACAAGACTTTCAAGCTGTGCTTGTCCGCCACCTTGTCCATCACATCCATCAAAAGTTGGTTGTGATCTACGGCTTTGTTGATCTCTTCAAAAATCGGGGCTACCTCAAACTGTCCAGGTGCCACCTCGTTGTGACGGGTAGATACTGGGATGCCCAACTTGTGTGCTTCCACCTCAAACTCCATCATAAAATCTTTTACGCGAGTGGGGATGCTACCAAAGTAGTGATCCTCCAACTGCTGCCCACGTGCTGGGGTATGTCCAAATACCGAGCGTCCTGCCATCACCAAATCGGGACGGGCAGCATACAAGGCCTTGTCAACTACAAAATATTCTTGTTCGATACCCAAAGAAGGAGACACCTTGCGGACTTCACGGTCAAACAATTGGCAAATCGCCACGGCCGCCTCGTTGATGGACTCCATGGACTTCAAAAGTGGCGTCTTGTAATCTAGCGCCTCTCCGGTGTAGGACACAAAGATGGTTGGGATACACAAGGTTCTCTCGAATACGAAGATCGGAGAGGAAGGATCCCAAGCGGTGTAGCCTCTCGCCTCAAAGGTAGAGCGGATACCCCCGTTCGGGAAAGAAGAGGCATCTGGCTCCTGCTGTACAAGCGCAGATCCTTTGAATTTTTCCATACCCGCATACATGTCAAAGAAGGAATCGTGCTTCTCAGCTGTAGTGCCGGTCAAAGGCTGAAACCAGTGCGTGTAGTGGGTTACTCCCTTGCCTATCGCCCAAGTCTTCACTGCAGAAGCAATCTCCTCAGCAGTTGCTGGATCAATTTTGGATCCTTTGTCGATCGCCTCCATCACCTTTTTGTAGACGGAAGGTGCCAAGGTTTCTTTCATTTGCTGGGTACCAAACACGTTGACACCAAAGAAGTCAGAAATCTTGGAAGAAGGTGGGGTAACTGGGATTCGAGGTCTTGCCTGAACCATCGCCAAAGCGCTTTGTCTGAGTGTTGCCATAGGAAAAAGGGTGTGGTTTGAAATTATCCTTACAAAAATAGAAATTTTAAGTAAATTTTTACAATTCGGGTCTTTTTTAAGGTACTTTTTCTAAAAATTTATTGTTTTTTAATTTTTTAGCCTCTTTTTGAGCCAAAAATTCGAAAAAATACGTTTTTCATCCACCCTACTACAAAAATTGCAATAAACATCGAATTGCCTACCTTTGCACTCGAAATCAGTTCCACTCCTGCTGTGAAGAAAGTTGCTTTTTATACCCTGGGTTGCAAGCTCAATTTCTCGGAAACGTCGACCATAGCGCGACAGTTTGAGGAAAAGGGCTTCTTGAAAGTTGACTTTCAGGAAAATCCAGACATCTACATCATCAATACCTGTTCGGTTACCGAAAACGCAGACAAGAAGTGTAAGAAGCTGGTTCGCGAGGCGAAAAAAATCTCTCCTGACTCCTATGTTGCGATCATTGGCTGCTATGCACAGCTAAAGCCCACCGAAATCGCAGAGATTGAGGGCGTAGATGCCGTACTCGGCGCAGCCGAAAAATTCCGATTACTCGAATTACTGGATGGCTTTGCGAAGGAACAAGAAACCAAGGTGCTGGCCTCCGAGATCAGCGCAGCCACGAGCTTCGAAACTGCCTTTTCCATCAATGACCGTACGCGAACCTTCTTAAAGGTGCAGGACGGCTGCAATTACGGTTGCGCTTTTTGTACCATTCCCCTCGCTCGGGGAAAAAGCCGGAGCTCCAGCATCGCTCAGGTACTGGAAGCTGCCCGCGCCATCGCTACCACCGAAGTGAAGGAAGTGGTCTTGACAGGGGTAAATATTGGGGACTTTGGGATTGTGGAAGGCAAGCGTGAAGAACGATTTGCTGACCTCGTGATGGCCTTGGACGAAATCGAAGGCATAGATCGCTTCCGCATCTCCTCGATCGAGCCCAACCTGCTCACCAACGAGATTATTGAATTTGTGTCGCGTTCCAAGCGATTTGTTCCCCATTTCCACATCCCGCTCCAATCCGGGTCGAATACCATCCTACGAAAAATGGGAAGACGCTACCTGCGCGAACTCTACGAAGATCGGGTAAGCAAGATCAAAACCCTCCTCCCCCAGGCCTGCATTGGCGTGGACGTGATCGTGGGTTTCCCTGGAGAGACAGACGAGCTCTTCCTAGAAACCTACAACTTCCTGAATGAGCTGAACATCTCCTATCTCCACGTTTTTACCTATTCGGAGCGTGCGAATACCCGCGCCGTGGACATGGAGGGAGTGGTTCCCTTGAAAATTCGGAACGAGCGTTCCAAGATGC
>JAXISU010000317.1:0-3158 GCA_034680425.1 Cyclobacterium sp. | reverse complement strand
TCCTCGATCCTGCCATCAACCCTGACGGAAGAGACCGGTATTCCAACTGGTACAACCAGAAGATGCACACCCAATTGCAGCCCGATATCCAGTCCATGGAACACAACGAACCTTGGCCAGGTGGGCGTGCCAACCACTACCTCATTGACCTGAACCGAGACTGGGCATGGCAAGTACAAGTTGAATCTCAGCAGCGTCTCAAAATGTACCAGCAGTGGATGCCACAGCTGCACCTAGACTTTCACGAGCAGGGCATCGACAATCCTTTTTACATGGCTCCTGCCGCAGAACCGCTGCACGAGCAGTTGACACCATTTCAGCACGAGTTTCAAGACATTTTTGGAAAAAATACCGCAAAGTATTTCGACCAAATGGGTCGCTTCTACTTCACCAAAGAGCGCTTTGACCTCTTGTATCCTTCCTACGGCGATACCTATCCGATGTACAATGGGGCCATCGGCATGACCATCGAGCAAGGTGGAGGAGGACGTGCAGGCATCGGTGGCTACAATGCCATCGGAGACACCGTTACCTTGAGTAGCCGAATTGCAGGTCACTACACGGCTGCACTTTCTGCAGTGGAGATGACCAGCCAGCATTCGGCTCGCTTGGTAAGCGAGTTTGAGCGCTACTTCAAAACTAACGCTACCGCTCCCAAAGGCACCTACAAAAGCTTTGTAATCAAGGGCGAAAGCAACCCTGCCCAGGTAGCCAAATTGCTGGAACTACTCGACAAAAACGGAATCCAGTACGGGAAAGGCACTGCCAAAACAGGTTTGAAAGGCTACGAGTACCAAAGTGGTAAGACAGGCGTTCTTTTTGCAACGAGCGACAAGGACATCGTCATCTCAGCCTACCAGCCGAAATCTGTACTCGCCCAAGTGCTCTTTGAACCCAACCCTGCACTACACGATTCGATTACTTATGACATTACGAGTTGGGCCATGCCTTATGCGTATGGGCTAAAGGCCTTTGCACTGGATACCCGATTGGATCCAAGCGGAAGCTACGAGAAGCCTGCGGCTGCTTCAGCAAAAGTCACTGGCACTCCAGTAGCCTACCTAGCCCCTTGGCAGGGTACGCGAGACGCAGCCTTCCTAGCAGCGCTTCTCAACAAAAAAATTCGCGTGCGCTACGCCGAATACCCTTTCACCGTGGAAGGAAAATCCTACCCTGCCGGAACGATGATGATCACCAAAGGCGGCAACGAATGGGTGGCTAATTTTGATCAGACAGTACAGGAAACTGCCGCAGCCTTGGGCATTACCTTGAGCACTACCCAAACAGGCTACGTAGAGCAGGGCAAGGACTTTGGGTCCCCTACCGTACGCGTGATCCAAGCACCAAAGGTAGCCTTGGTGGGTGGTAACGGCACCTCCTCCCTGAATTTTGGAGAGGTATGGCACTTCTTCGAAAAAGACTTGAAGTATCCGCTCTCTAGCCTAGATGCTGCTTCGATGGGCAATGCTGATTTGAGCAAATACGATGTGATCATTCTTCCATCCGTATTTGGTTCTGCCTTGTCTGCTTCCGCTCAAACCAAGTTGAATGACTGGGTGAAGGCAGGAGGAAAGGTGATTGCCATCGATGGCTCAGTAAACCTGTTTGCCAACAAAGAAGGCTTCAAGTTGAAGACCTTTGACACGGAAGATGAGAAAAAAGCTGCCGAGAAAGCCAGCCAGGAACTTGCCAAGAAAGAGCGATTGGAGCCTTACACCGAAGGCGAGCGCTTGGAAATTGCAGGAGGCACAGCGGGAGCGATCTATGAAATCAAGATGGACGAAACGCATCCCCTTGGCTACGGCACCGGAGGAAAATACTACACCTTGAAGAATAACTCCAGCCGATTTGCCTTCCTCAACGGAGGTGCCAATGCGGGAATTATTGCTTCCAATGATGCCTACAGAACAGGGTATATTGGTTACAAAATCAAATCCCAAATGGGTCAATCCCTCGTGATTGGTGCGGAATCACAGGGAAGAGGACAGGTCGTCTATTTTGTGGACAACCCAATCTTCAGAGGCTTCTGGGAGAGTGGAAAACTGGTGCTCAGCAACGCCATCTTCTTGGTAGGGCAGTAAGCACACTACTTGACAGCAAAAGGGCCCTGAACTTGTATACAAGTTCAGGGCCCTTTTGATTTTTTCGAGTATAGGTAGCGTACTTCGCTCATGCTAGAAAGCCCCGCTAAAAAGGGTAAGTCAAGCAAGGAAGAATTTCCATTGATTAGTTCCGGATACAGCGAACGGATTTTCCATCTCCTCTGACTGAGGTACTTACAAATGCTTGAGATTCACTGATTACAACTACTCGTGATCTGGTTCCGTCCAACGTACTCGTCCAATAATAGCCGCCAGACCCTGCCAAAGAAATGTCTCCAGTACTGGCAGATCGGCTGCCTGCCATGGGTAATTTCAACGAAGATACGAAGGCCCCAACGTTAGTGTTGCTGCTCCAACCAGCGATTTCTAGGTTCCATTCTGCTACAGTAGGTAATCGGAATCCTGTTGGACAAGGATTATTGGTACCATTCAGCCCTTGCCATAAGGTTGAATTCTGGGGATTACGCCAGTCTTGAGTCCCTGTTTTACTAGTGATAAAATCACTTGTTGCAGGCTTGTCAACACTCGCCAAGGTAGCCGTAGTGGCAGAAGTTCTTAGTTGATGGCCATCTTTAGCTCTTCCCCACTGGTAAAGATCCCCAAAGCCTACAGAATCCGTACTAGAGGTTGCAACTCGGGACGCCCCTAAATTCCGGTCCATCCAAACCTTCCCGTTTGCACCAACTACGGTATTCTCTGGTAAGGTGGTAAACTCTTTGTCTTCTCCATAAGAAGTTTCTGAGCTGGTAGTAGCATAGGCTCTGACGTAGTATTTGGTATTTCCAGCGAGGCCAGTAACTGTGCTTTGGAAGGTTCCAGTACCTGTTCCATCACTTGTTTTGGTTGCTAAAGCAATAGTCGGCGCAGTTTCGGTACTCCAAACCACCCCTCTAGCGGTAATCGGAGACCCTCCATCTGAGGTAATGTTTCCTCCAGATTTTGCGCCAATCGCCGATACTTCGGTGACTGAGGTAGTCGATAATTTGGGCCCACTAACCGTCTTCACATTTACTTCATTGGAATACAGGGTGGATTTCCCAACTTGATTGGAACTGT
>JAXISU010000316.1:0-3162 GCA_034680425.1 Cyclobacterium sp. | reverse complement strand
CACCGGTCATCCAAAGTAAAGGGAGGCAATATCCTGTTGCAGTCAATTACCTGCAGGAAGTGGATGAATATGCCATTGGAGAAGATGCCGCACGGCAACTCATTCCACTGACGAAACAGCATGCGGGGGACTTTCTGGTATTCTTACCAGGTCAAGGTGAAATCCGAAAAGCCGAGGAGGTTTTGAAAAAAGCCTTGCCTACAGATGTGGTAGTTCCGCTTTTCGGACAACTTTCTTTTTCAGAGCAGCAGCGGGCCATTCTTCCACATCCCAGTGGAAAGCGAAAAATCGTACTTGCCACAGATATTGCCGAGACCTCGCTGACAATCGAGGGAGTCACTGTCGTGGTGGATACTGGGTTTGTGAAGTCCAACCGTTTTGATCCACGATCAGGTCTTTCCAAATTGGAACTGCACCGCATTAGCAAGGATTCTGCGGATCAACGAAGTGGTAGAGCAGGAAGGTTGGCAGCAGGCCATTCCTATCGCTTGTGGACTAAGGGTACGCAAGCGCAGTTGGCGGATTTTCGTACACCAGAACTCCTAGAAGCCGATTTGACCAGCCTAGTCCTAGACATGCATGTCTGGGGCAAAAAAGACACCCGCAGCATGACCTGGCTCAATCCTCCCCCAGTGAATTCCTTGGTCTCGGCAGAAAAAGTCCTGGAAGCCATTGAGGCACTCGACCAAGGTCAATTGACTCCGCATGGGAAAGAACTCCATCAGGTACCTGCCCATCCAAGAATCGCCCACATGCTCGTCTATGCCAAAAAGGCAAATCTCCTCCCTCTAGCCACCGATATTGCGGCCATTCTAGAGGAAAAAGACCCGCTTGCCTCCCAAGCTGGCGTAGACCTCAACCTTCGAATTGAAGGATTGAGGCGCTTCCGAGGTCAGGTAAATGGAGCATTTGCCTACAAAAAGATTGATAAGGTGGCCGCCCAATACCGTAAGCTACTTTCTGTAAACCCTGAAAATAGTCCCGTAGATCCGTGGGCTACAGGTCTTTTGCTCGCCTATGCTTACCCAGAGCGAATTGCAGCTGCAAGACCAGGGAACAATGCCCAATTTCAACTCGCGAATGGTAAAATTGCCCAAATCGGGCATAAAGATGATCTCGCGTACGAATCCTGGTTGGCCGTAGCTCACCTGGATGCTCGAGATGGTATGGGCAAGATCTGGATGGCTGCCCCATTGAATCCCAAGGATTTGGCACCTATGCTCAAAACAAAAGAGGTGCTGGAATGGGATCGAAAGAAAGGGGGCTTGCAAGCACATGCAGAGATTCGAATAGGGGCAATTGTCTTGGGAAATAGACCACTCCCAAAGGTGAATCCGGAACTGGCTGTTCAACTACTTCTTGAAACCATTCAAGAGGAAGGGGAATTTTTGCTGGATTGGAACGAGTCTGTAATGGAAATGATTGCACGAGTACAGTCCGTAGCCACTTGGCATCCAGGTCAGGGCTGGCCTAACTGGTCGGTAGAGTCACTCTGTGCAATTGCAGTAGACTGGCTGGAACCCTACTTGATGGGCATTACGAAGAATGAGGAATTAAAGAAATTGAATCTTAGTCAATTTTTGATGCATTCCCTTTCTTTTGAGCAGCAGCAGAACTTGGAAAGGATCGCACCCAGGCATTTGACGGTACCTTCTGGAAGTGAAATAGCCATCCACTACCAAGAAGATGGCAGCTCCCCTCGCCTTTCGGTTCGCTTACAGGAACTATTTGGGATGCTAGAAACCCCGAAAGTGAATGAAGGACGCATCCCCATTTTGATCGAATTGCTATCCCCTGGCTACAAACCGGTACAACTCACCCGAGATTTGAAAAGCTTTTGGACTTCAGGCTATTTTGAGGTCAAGAAAGAACTCAAACAGCGCTACCCCAAGCATTCCTGGCCAGATGATCCTATCCAGGCACAAGCTGTCCGAGGAGTCAAAAAAAGAGAATAAAGAAGGATTACTCCTCAAAAAGGTCCTTTAACTCCTGTAGCATAGGCTCTACTTCCAACTTCTTCAAGGCTAGGCTTTCCTCGTCTTCAGGATTGTGTAGGTAATGATTCCAATGCTTCTCGGCTTTGCGAATGGTTCTTGGAGTAATGTCGAATTCCACGCTATCCAAATATACCTTCGCAAGAGTAGATGCTTTGAAATTGCCGAAAAGAAATACTCGGAATACATCCACAAAGCGCTCAGCAAGGTTAAACTCTTCTAAGATTTGAACGAAAGCACCTTGTACGGCTTTGTTCTTTTTATCCAGAATGGCCTCAAAAATGGCATCTAGGGATTCTTCATTCCAGGAAGTTTTGGATAAGGCACGACAAGCCAAATAGGCTATTTCCCATTGATCTCCCTTTACCAAGGTAATCAAGTGGTCTTTCGTCTCTTCATCAGCCATGCCCCCAAGTTTGTCCGCAAAGTGATAAGCTTCCTCTTCCTTTGGGTCGCACATCCGATTTAGAACTTTTTGTATGTCTTCCTGCATATTGTTTATTTCTTTGTGCAAAGATAGCCAAGCAACTGGCTTTACGATGAAAATACCGCAAACTCAGGTTTTAAGTGATGATCAGGCCCTTCAGCTACTAAAAATAGCCGAATTGAAGGGCTGGCAAATCCACTATGTCCCGGATAAGCATCAGTTGCTCTTCGAAAACGAGAGTGGATGGCTAGCCAAACTGTATTTACCCTGGACGCAAGTTTGGCTACCTGATATTTGGTTTAGCCTTGCAGATGATGTACATTATTGCATCACGCTGGTGAGGGCAGGACAAGCTGCTGTAGGGTATTTCCATCAAGGAATATTGCTGGACCACAAAGTGTTTCGAGGCTACCTGGTTCGGCAGAAGCAGGGAATGTCTCAGTTTAAATACTTGAAAACCAAAGGAAAATCTAGAGCTGGTTCACGCATCAGATTAGAAGAAACGCTTGTATTTTTTAAAGAAATCAACGAGCGACTCCAGGTGTATGCTAAGCAATATCCCCTCAATTTTTGGGGTCTAGGATGTGCCAAAACCATGTGGCCCTTGTTATTTGATGGGGAGGTGAAACCACCCTTCACTTCCAAATCAGCCGAATTGATCGAACTGCCCTATCCCTTCGCAAAAGGCTCTTACGAGGAGTTACAAGCATTGGAACTGAGATTGCAGCAATTTCATTTACT
>JAXISU010000315.1:0-3172 GCA_034680425.1 Cyclobacterium sp. | reverse complement strand
CTTTTGCCCCATAATCATCTCGTAAAAAGTCATCGGAATCCTGAAGATTGAGGCGCTCAGCCTTTCTGCGGGCGAGTTTTCGGAAGAGCTCGGATACCGAATTGAAGGATACGTTTTGCGTCACAGAAGCGCCGTAAGAGAGCACGTTTTGCGATAGGGACAGCGAGGTAAAGGTGTTGAAATTATTGCGGTTGAAGATCCGAAGTCGGTAGACGCCATCTTCGGTAATCAAGTATTCTGCCTGCCAATCTCCAATGATGGAAGCCGCGCTGGCGGACCCTTTGTTGTCCGTAAATCCACCATCTCGGGAAACGCGGAGTCGACCATCTAGGAAGGTTCGTGCTACGCTGATTTGGAAATTTTCGAGGGCATTTTGATCCATGGTCGCCAAGTCTATGGACACCTCAAGATTTTTGTCCAGCTGTCCCATGAAGCGGTTGATTTGGGAAGAAAGCAAGTTTCCCAGGCTCGAGGATAGGGTAGATCCTCCAGAAAACTGCCCCTCAGGAGAAAAGCTTTGCGCGACGATAACCGAAAACACCTGCCGATTCATCTCCTGTTCATCCGCAGCTACTCGATTTTGGAAGGCGGAGATGGTCGTTTGCACATCGCCACTGGAAGGGAAGGCGCTGAAGTCAAATCCAAATTTGAAAGTTGGGGAGAGCAGTTCTCCTTGCAGGTCCATGAGCACCTTCACGGGGAATCTTCTGCGCATCTGGCTATTTTCCTGTTCGGTGCTATTTGCGTTGAGCAGGGGCTGGAGGGATACATTTTCTTGGTAGCTGGCCTTCAGGTTCATGATCCCTGTATAGGGGTCTCCATACCAGGTGATTCTTCCGCCAGGTTGGACGATAAACTGTTTTTTGACCACGTTGTAGAGGGAAAAATTATACTTTCCTTCCACAATATCGTAGTTGCCAGCAAGCGAGAAATTACCCTGCGTATCCACGTTCATGTTGAGTGTACCTCTTCCTCGCCCTTGGATACTTTCTTCTGTCTTTGGGTCGATGATGATCTCTGTAAATGCATCTGGGGTAATGTCCAGAATAAAATTCATTCGAATGTTTTCAATCTCCAATCGCTTGACTTCCTCAGCCAAGGCACGAATGCGCACCGTGTCCTGCACGTTGATCACTTGAATAAAGTCTTCTTGGAATTGTTCCTTGGAACTCGTCAATGGAATTGAAATTCGGGTATTGGGCCGTGAAGTCACGCGGGCATTCACATCCAGGTTGCTCATACTTCCTTTGATCGCTAAAGTACCTGTGGCGTAGGCCGTTCCAAAGAACAATTCGTTGTCCTTGGCACTCGTATTTAGAACCTGGAAATTGCTCAACTGGGAGTTGATATCAAGGTAAATGGAAGAAAACCCTTGGTGATTAAGTCCTCCAGTGAAGGTGGCTCGATTGCCATTCCCATCGCGAAAAGCAAGGTCTTGAAAGCTGATTTGGGTAGGTCGGAAGAGTAGGCTGCCGTCCAATTGGTAAGAGGTGTTTAAGTAATTGATGCGCAATTTACCTTGTTCAACACGTGCACTGCCGAGCAATTCTGGGTTATCCAAATTCCCTTGGAGTTGTAGGTTCCCAGATAATGTTCCACCGAGATTGGATATGTATTTGGATAGGAAGGGTTCAAAAATTACCAGATTGGCTTGGGTGAGTTTGGCATCAAAGTCAAGGTTTTCGGAGTCCAAATCCACTGTTCCATCAATAGCAATTTTCTTCTGTTCATTGAAGAAATTTTCCAAGTTGAGTCTCAAGTCCCGCTCTTCCATGGCCGCGGACAGGTCCACTTCCCCAATTGGAAAATCGTTGATTTCTAGGCCTTCCACATGGAGCGATCCTGTGAGTGTGGCTTGATCTTGTAGCGAAGCAAGTTGGAAACGCCCATCTGCAATCCCTTCTACCTCCAGCGCACTGATGGTATTGAGCAGGTCCAGCGAGACGCCTTTGAGATCGAGTTCCAGGGATTCATTGGGATTGGGACTAATTTTCCCTTCCAAACCAAGAGATTGCCCTTCATTGGCAATTCGAAGTTTGGAGAAAGTAAGGGCACCATCTTGTAGGCTGACCAGGTTATTCGGATCAAATTTCCAATCTCGATTCAAGACCCGGAGTAGGGAAGGCTTGAATTTGAGGAAGGTTCCTGCTTTGGTAAACTGGGTTTCGGCCTCAATTCGCGCCTTACTTTGCGTGGAATCCTGGTCCAAGCTGAGTAGCAAATCTAAGTTGGTTTGATCCCAGATTGCTTCTACCCCTAGGTTGGTAAACCCAAGCGTTTTTCCCACGGCCTGCTTTTTGGAGTAGACGTAAAAAGAGGCCAAAATATCTGCACTATTGATGATTTTGGAGGTATTGAAGTCGATGTTGGTATCAAAAGCGGTATTGCCATTGTAGGTGATGGTATCCACGGATGTAAAAAAGTTGAACACCGTATTCTCGGTGGTTTGGTAGAAGGCGCCTTCCAAAACGGTGTTCTTGGAGATGCTGAGTTGCGGTTCAACCAAGTGGATGAGGGGATTGATGTCCCGCATACGGATGTTCAAGTCCAGGTTGTAGTTCTCTGAAAAATTCTCCTTCAAGTTTGCCAGCGGAGGAGTTTCATTGAGCAGGATGGAAAGGTATTGCTTGCCGAGCATCTGTAAATCTTTGCTCATCTGCTCCAGTTCAAACTGACCAGAAGCGGCCATCACTAGATAGTCGGAATTTAGGGATAGTGTACGGGTGCCTCCGGCAAATAAGGACTGCACAAAAAAATCACCTGCGTCCAAGAATCGGTCCTTGTAGCCGACTTTGAGGTCACTAACCCGAGCAATGCCTTGTACATCGTCTAATGTGATGCCTTGGGTATCCATGTCTAGGTTTCCACTGAGATACAACGGGGTTTCGGTCAAGTTGAGCCGATCTAGAAATGCCGTATCCAGCTCAACCAAAAGCTTGACCGAGTCGATGCCTGGATTGAGGTTCAGCGTGCCCTTGACCCGCGATTTGAGGTTGGGGTCATTGATGGAAAGATTGCCTCGGAAAAGATTGAGGCCGTAGATTGCGTCTGTTTGAATCCCAGTGTAGCTGTAGTTGTTGATCCCGATTTCACTGATGCTTGCATTGAGGTCTACGAGGGCTGTTTCCAAGGATTCTCCCTTGGCTTGAATGGTGCCTTCAAGGGAAAGTTT
>JAXISU010000314.1:0-3180 GCA_034680425.1 Cyclobacterium sp. | reverse complement strand
GCACCTTTCGTAGAATGCTACTTTCTAGAGGATTGGATGTGTCGATTTTGTCGGAGCTCGAAAACTTTTTTGCTTACATGACTCCAGAGGTGGCCTCGTCCATGTTTACTCCGGATGAAATGCAGATTTTGCTCCAAGAGAAGGAGCGGCAGTTGGAATATTTAAATCAGAAACAGCGTTTTGCCAGGGAGCAGCCTAGACCTTACACTGGGATTGTCCCTCAGTTTGATACCGAAGTCAACCTTTCGGATGATGCCTTGGATAAAATCCGCAAGACCAACATCAAGATTGAGTTGATGAACCAGGCGTTTTCGGAACTCGCAGAAGGACAGCAAGCTATTATGGACCGTCTTGACACGGCACAGCTACGCCGCTTGTTGAAAAGCCAGCTGATGGAAAAGGGAATCATAGAGGACTTTGAGCTGGGAATTAAGCCCGGTGAAGGGGAGCTAATTGGCGTGGGTCAGCTGCTCGACTCCCAAGTTTTGCTACAAGAAGGCCTTCAGTCTAAGCTGTTTCCAAACGACATTCTGGGGAACGATAATTTTATTTACGTGTATTTTCCAGAGAAAAGCAGCCACGTATTTCGTCAGGTTTGGCTTCCGATTTCCAGTTCAATCCTCTTTATTTTGGTCATCATTTTTTGTTTTTACTATGCGATACGGATCATTTTAAAGCAGAAAGCACTTTCTGACATCAAAAATGATTTTATCAACAACATGACCCACGAGTTTAAAACTCCGCTTGCAACGGTAAGCCTAGCGGTGGAGGCCTTACAGGATCCCGAGTTGAGCAATCAGGACACTTTTCGAAACCGCTACCTAGGAATCATTCGAGAAGAGAACAAGCGCTTGGTGACCCAGGTGGAAAAAGTATTGCAGGCGGCAGCCTTGGATAGAAATGAATTTAACCTCAAGCTTGAATCCATTCACCTACCAGCCATGTTGCAGGCTTGCATGGATCAGTTTGCACTTCAAGTAGAAAACCGCGGGGGAAAATTAGAGTTCATCGGCGACATGAAAGACCCCTACATCGTAGGCGACGTCTTTCACCTGACCCACCTGTTCAACAACCTGCTGGACAATGCCAACAAGTATTCTCCATCCAACCCTAAGATCCGAGTCGCCGTAAAAGAACAAGGTTCCGAGGTTCAGATCACCTTACAGGATCAAGGAATAGGTATGAGTCGGGACGCGGTAAAAAAGATTTTTGACAAATTCTACCGTGTTCCTACCGGCAATGTCCACGACGTGAAAGGCTTTGGCTTAGGCTTATCCTATGTAAAAACGATGCTTGAGGCGCACCACGGTACCATCCAAGTGCAGTCCGAACTTGGAAAAGGGAGTACCTTCACCATTAACCTACCGAAAAAACAATGAGCAAGGCCAAACTATTAGTTGTAGAAGACGATCCCAACCTAGGTGACATCCTGCAGGAATACCTGCAAATGAAAGGGTACGACACCACGCTTTGCCGCGATGGAGAGGAAGGTTGGAATAAGTTTAAGAAAGACAAGTTTGACTTGTGTCTCCTGGATGTGATGATGCCCAAAAAAGACGGATTCACCTTGGCCAAGGAAATTAAGAAAGTGCAGGAGGATCAACCGGTGCTTTTCCTGACCGCCAAAAATCAAAAAGAGGACGTAATCGATGGCCTAAAAATCGGAGCAGACGACTACCTGACCAAGCCGTTTAGCATGGAGGAACTGTTGTTGCGGATTTCTGCGATTCTTAAGCGTACGCAAAAAGGAACGGAAGTCGCGGCTTTAAAAACCTACGCCTTTGGTGCCTTTGTCCTCCATTACGACGAGCAATTCATCGAAGGGCCTGAAGGAAAGCACAAGCTCACCTCCAAGGAAAATGAGCTCATCCGACTGCTTGCCTCCGAAACCAACAAGCTAGTCAACAGAAGCCATGCGCTGAAGCAAATCTGGGGCGATGACAGCTACTTCAATGCACGTTCCATGGATGTGTACTTGAGCAAAATCCGAAAAATCTTGAAAGACGATCCTCGAGTGCAAATCATTACCGTGCATGGGGAAGGATTCAAATTGATCGTAGGCGAAGCCTAAGAAACCAATTCTGCACCGATTCCAGGACCCGTGGGGAAGCGAACTTCTGTAGCAGAGATCTGCACGCCCCTCGCAGGATCCTTGGCCAAGAGCATAGCCCCATCCATGTCTACATAGTCCAGCAAGGGAGCGATGTGGGCAATGGCGCTGATTCCAACCGAGGATTCGGTCATACAGCCCACCATGGTCTTCATGCCCAAGGATTTGGCTTGCTGGATCATCCGTAGCGCTGGGGTGATTCCCCCGGCTTTGACTAGCTTGATGTTGATCCCATGAAATCTCCTCTGACACTTTTCAACATCGCTTTCGTGGATGCAACTTTCATCGGCCATAACAGGAAGTTTGGAGTGTGCATACACCTCTTTCATTCCCTCTAAGTTGTCTTTTGCCAAAGGCTGTTCAATAAATTCCACGCCAAGTGCGGCCAATTCCTCAGAATAGGCGATGGCTTGTTCCACCGTCCAGGCACAGTTGGCATCCACCCGGAAGACGGACTGGGTGTGCTTTCGGAGTTCTCGTACGATCTCCAAGTCATGTGCAGTACCCAATTTTATCTTGTAAATGGGCCAGTCTACTTCTTTCAACTTGGCACACATTTTTTCGACCGTGTCGATTCCGATGGTAAAGTTGGTGGTAGGTATGTGGGCAGGATTTAGGCCCAAGTGTTCGTAGAGTTTTTTCCCCTGCTTTTTGGTGTACAAATCCCAAGCTGCCAAGTCAAGTGCGCATTGCGCAAAGGGATTGGATTCGAAAACTTCCTTTCCCAGTTCCCACAATTCAGCCGGTGTAGTCCATTCCCCTCCCAAAAGAATAGGCTTGACCTTTTCCAAGGTAGCCTGCATGTTGTCCAAGGTAATGCCGTAGAAGGGGTTCGTAGTAGACTCCCCAAGGCCATACAGTCCTTCGTCTTCTAACCGGACGATTAAGGTTTCCTGCACCTCCCGGCTTTGATGGGCGATGGTAAATCGGTGCTTCAAGGGAAGGTCAAAGCCTTGGACATGTAAATTCATGGCATGATTTTTTTGGGTTTGACAAAAATAGCGGGAATTATTGCAGTCCTTTCCCTAGTTTTAATTCAAAATACCTGAAAAGATATGCATCACCATTGG
>JAXISU010000313.1:0-3187 GCA_034680425.1 Cyclobacterium sp. | reverse complement strand
ATCCCTCAATTTCCATCATCCAAGGTTCCAAGCCTTGGTACCCAGCTCGGGCAGCCAATTCAATCAATTGGGGCAAGCTTAACTTTTGTCCCCGTACCGTGCTGGTATTGAGGGAAAATATAAACTCTGTATTTGTTTGGACTACTGGACTTTGGGCTTCAGCCCGAGTGGCCATCGCGCCTACTAGTGGAGTAAGTGCTAGTGTCTTGATTAATTGTCTTCGGCGGTTCATTTTGTATGTGTTTCTTTTCCGTTTAAATACTAAGAAGGCCTTTTAAACATATTTCGAATAAATAAAATTTAAACCAATTTACAATCGTATTTTTCGGTATGCGTCGTATACTTCTTTTGGCGGTCTTTTCAATCCTGTTTTTTGTGCAGGAAGTCAATGCTCAGGTGGTAGGAGAGGATTTACCTTTTCTTTCAGCTTACCAACAAGAGCTTCCCTACTTTCAAGAGTTGATTACTGGAGGCCAATACGCTACTCCTTCGCCTCGGATCAAGGGAGATCCCTACTTTACTTCTAGGCAATTTGAGGAAGGTGCCTTGCGGATCAATGGAATCACCTATCCTCAAGTACCCTTGATTTACGATACCTACCGAGATCAACTGATCACCTTTCATCCCATTTTTAATCAAAAGATTCTGATCAAACCGGAGAAAATTGATGGTTTCACCTTGAGTGGAAATCAATTGTTTCGGTTTTTTGAAGGGAATGAATCGTTTCTCCATCGTGGAAATGGGATCTATCAAGTGCTCGGTCAAGGAAATGCCATTGCGCTTGCCAAACGCTACAAAACCACGAAAAAATCTCGAGACCAAGCCCGCTATGACTCGGAGTATGTAGAGAAAACTACCTATTTTATTTGGGAGGAAGGAAGGTTCTCTTCGATCAAAAATGCGGCTCAAGCCATCGCTTCTCTCGGACTTGATGCCAAGGTGCTCAAGAGAGAATTAAAAGCAAAAGGGCTTCAATTCAAAAAATCGCCCGAAACCTATTTGCAATTTTTGGTGACCTATCCTAAATCGAATTAATGCGAAAGCTCATCACCTTTCTTTGCCTGTTTTTTTTAATCTCCCTTGGGGGAGGTGGAGTTGTGTTTGCCCAGCAGCAGGAATCGAAAATCACGGGATTGTTTGCCGGGGTTTCATTTGAGCGATTTGCAGAGTTGGTAGAAAAGGACAGCAGGTACCGATTTATCTTCAAGAAGGAGGATGTGGTCAATGTCACTGTCAATTTACAGGCCAATGAGGATAAGTTAGAAGATGTTTTGGGGGTGCTTTTCTTGAAATCGGATTTTAGCTTTGCCATTTCCAAAGATTTGGAAGTATTTGTCTTTAAGGGAGCCAAGCGAACAGTTGACTTTTTGCCCAACTATTTTAAAGCTCCCTCAGGGGCTGCCATTTCAGGTGCCTCAATGCAGGATGAGTTTGTTCGAAATCGCCGCTACACCATTGGGGTTCCTGGACCTGGGACAGAAGCAAAACTGAAGGGGAGGGTAACTAGCCTGGAAAACAATGAGCCCATTGAAGGTGCCATAGTCTTTGAAAAAGAATCCATGCAGCAGGCTGTCACTAACAAGACAGGTGAATTTGAACTGCTACTTCCTAAAGGAAATAAAACGCTATTTATCCAAAATATCGGGGGCTATACCGAACAACGCTTACTGGATATTCAGGGAGATGCCTTGCTTGAGCTCAGCATAGGTGAAGGGGTATTTGCCTTGAATGAGGTGGTCGTGAGCTCCGGCGCGTTGAATCAAGTGGCCAGACCAGAGATGGGCGTGCAGTCCCTTTCTGTTCAGGAGATGAAAAAATTGCCAGCCGTCATGGGAGAGGTGGATATTATCAAAGGACTATTGACAATGCCGGGCGTAAATACCGCAGGGGAAGCCAGTGTAGGATTTAATGTACGAGGTGGTGCAGCAGATCAAAACTTGATTTTGATGGATCAGAATACGCTTTTTAATCCATCCCACTTGTTTGGATTTTTCTCCGCCATCAATTCAGACATGGTGCAAGGGGTGGAGTTGTATAAGTCAGGTATCCCTGCTAGTCTTGGTGGCAGGTTGTCCTCTGTATTGCAGGTAACCCCTAAAAAAGGTCGTTCTGACAAAATTGGAGGTTCCGGTGGCATTGGTCCCATGACCAGCCGATTCAGTTTGGAAGGTCCGATTGGAGAAAAAACTACTTTCATCCTAGGTTCTCGACTAACCTATTCGGATTGGCTTTTGGATTTTCTCTCGGAAAAAATTGATTTGGGCGCAAGCCGAGCTGCTTTTTCCGACTTTAATGGCACCGTAGAACATGAATTGGGAGCCAAGGATAAGATTCGATTGTCAGGGTATTACAGTAAGGATTCCTTCCAATTTGATCCAGACACGGTTTATAGCTATTCCAACCAAAATGTGGCACTTTCCTGGACGCATTACTTCAACGATGCGCTCGAGGCCACTTTTTCGGTAGGTCAGGACGGGTATAATTTTGAGGTGCAGGGTGAAGACAATCCCCTGAATTCATACCAATACCGCTTCGACATTCGTCAGCAGTTTTTGAAAGCACAGTTTCGCCAGGAAAAAGGAGATCGTCACGTACTAAATTATGGGGTTCATGGCATCCGCTACCAACTCAATCCAGGGGAGATCCTTCCCTTTGGTGCTGAGAGTGGGGTAATTCAAGATGAGGTTGCTCTGGAAACGGCCATGGATTGGTCGCTGTTCTTGGGTGATGAATTTGAAATCAATGAGCAGTGGGCATTAAGTGGTGGTTTGCGATACAATTTCTACACCTATTTAGGTCCACAAACAATCCCCATCTATGCGGAAGGTGAGCCCTATTTGAAAGAGAATATCACTGGGCAAACTCAATTTAGGTCCGGGGAACTGGTTCAAACCTATCATGGTCCAGAATTCCGATTTTCTGCCCGTTATGCCTTGTCCAACCGCTCCTCTTTGAAAGTGGGGGTCAACTCCATGCGGCAGAATATTCACCTCTTGAGTAATTCTTCGGTCATCACGCCCACAGATACTTGGAAGTTGAGTGATTCATTTTTGAAACCCCAACGGGGAATTCAATATGCCTTAGGCTATTTTAAAAATATGAATCAAGGAGCCATAGAGTTTTCTGCTGAGCTCTACTACCGTTCCATGCAACAGTTGTTGGATTACCGTTCTGGAGCAAGCATCGT
>JAXISU010000312.1:0-3189 GCA_034680425.1 Cyclobacterium sp. | reverse complement strand
GCCTTGAGATAAGCCGTCTGGTAGGCAATCCAGGCATAGCAGGTGGAGTGAGACTTGTTGAAGGCGTAGGAGGCAAAAGCTTCCCAGTCTGTCCAGATTTTCTCCAGCTTTTTGGCATCGTGTCCTTTGGCAGCCGCCTGCTCCACAAACTTGGGTTTCATTTTATCCAATACATCCTTCTGCTTCTTACCCATTGCTTTTCGCAGGACGTCTGCCTCACCCTTGGTGAAGCCAGCAATCTTTTGGGAAAGTAGCATGACCTGTTCCTGGTAAACCGTGATTCCGTAGGTTTCTTCCAGGTACTCCTTCATGTCCTCTAGATCGTAGGAGATGGGTTCGGCTCCATGCTTTCTTTTGATAAAAGAGGGGATGTAAGCCAGTGGCCCTGGACGGTAAAGCGCATTCATCGCAATCAAATCCGCAAAAACAGTAGGCTTTAGTTCGCGCATGTATTTTTGCATACCCGGGCTTTCGTACTGGAAGATGCCGACCGTTTCGCCACGTTGAAAGAGTTCGTAGGTCTTGACATCGTCAATCGGGAAGGTGTCCGCATCCAATTGGATGCCGTGTCGCTCTTTGACGATTTTAATGGCATCCTTGATCAGGGTCAGTGTTTTTAGCCCCAAAAAGTCCATTTTTAGCAAGCCTGCAGATTCCACTACGGCGTTGTCAAATTGGGTACAGACCATGTCCGAATCCTTTGCCAAGGCGACAGGAACAAAGTTGGTGATGTCGGAAGGAGTAATGATGACTCCACAGGCATGGATCCCCGTATTGCGGACCGAACCTTCCAAGACGGCTGCCTGGTTGATGGTCTTGGCGGACTCATCCAATCCTTGGGCGATGCGAATCAATTCCTCCGCCTTTTGAAGTAGCTCGCCCTGTCCCTTGAGTTTTTCCAATAAAGCAGGTCTATTCTTGGCCAATTCAAAAAGCGTTTTTAACTTGATTTCAGGCACCAAGTTGGCCAGTCTTCCTGCTTCTGCCAAGGGCAAGTTGAGCACACGAGCGGTATCCCGAATGGCAGATTTAGCAGCCATGGTACCGTAAGTAATGATTTGAGCCACCTGATTGGTGCCGTACTTGTTGATTACATAGTCAATGACTGCTTGACGACCTTCGTCATCAAAGTCAATATCAATATCGGGTAAGGATACTCGGTCTGGATTCAGAAAACGTTCAAATAGGAGGTCGTATTTGATGGGGTCAACATTGGTGATAGCCACACAATAGGCTACCGCAGAACCTGCTGCGGACCCTCTTCCAGGACCTACGGATACGCCCATATCACGGGCAGCCCTTGTAAAATCCTGAACAATCAAAAAGTATCCGGGATAGCCCGTGTTTTCAATGGTTTTCAGTTCAAAGTCCAGACGCTCCTGAATTTCAGGGGTAAGTTCTGGATATCTTTTCTTAGCTCCCTCATAAGTGAGGTAGCGGAGGTAGGCATTTTCGCCGCGCTTTCCCCCGTCTGCCTCGTCTTCGGCATGCTTAAACTCCTCCGGGATGTCAAATTTTGGCAGCAATACCTCTCGAGCCAGTTTGTAGGCTTCACACTTATCTACGATTTCTTGGGTGCAAAGAATCGCCTCTGGCAAGTCGGCGAAAAGTTGCTTCATTTCCTCCGGACTCTTGAGGTAAAACTCGTCGTTTGGAAAGCCAAATCGAAACTCTCTTCCTCGCTTGCCTACATACTTTTTAGGCTTTTCTACCAGTTCACCATCCTTTACACAAAGTAAAATATCGTGTGCTTTGGCATCGCCTTTTTCGTTGTAGTAGCTGTTGTTGGCGGCGAAATACTTGACACCGTATTTCTGGGCAAATTCGAGGAGCACTTCATTGACCTTGTCTTCTTCAGGGATGCCGTGGCGATTCAGTTCTACGTAAAAATCATCCCCAAACTGTTCTTTCCACCACACAAAAGCCTCTTCTGCCTGCGTTTCTCCCACATTGAGGATGAGGTAGGGAATCTCGCCCCAAATGCCTCCTGTGGTGGCGATCAAATCGCCTTTGTACTGAACTAGGAGTTCCTTATCGATACGTGGCACATAATAAAAGCCTTCAATATTTGCATAAGAAGCGAGCTTGGCCAGGTTGTGGTATCCTGCCTTATTTTTTGCCAGCAGTACGGTTTGGTAGCCATCGTCCTTGGCGGTTTTATTCTTTCTGTCCCGACTGAGGTTAAATTCTCCCCCAAGAATTGGGGTGATGTCCTTGCTCATGGCTTCTTTCACAAAGTGAAAGGCTCCCATCATGTTTCCATGGTCGGTCATCGCCAAGGCTTTCATTCCTAGGGATTTGGCCTTGGCAATGAGGGTTGGGATTTCCGAAGTGGCCTGCAATACCGAAAATTGCGTATGCACGTGAAGGTGGGTAAAAGGGCGATCTCCTAAGTCTGCAGCAGGTGCTTGCTCAATTTTTCCTTCCACTGCTTTAGCCACTGGGGCTTGCTTTTGGGTCGGTTGAGCAAAATTAGCCTCTCCAAGGATAGGTGCCTCATACTTTACCTCCTCCCAAGTTACCCCAGGCTCAGTAGCCTGTATTTTTTGATTGATCAGCCCAAAAAAGCAGCGGGCAGTGGCATCGACGTCGTAAGCGGCATCGTGCGCATCTCCAAAGCCCACCCCAAATAATTTTTGATGAAGCTCGGTCAAGGTTGGCCATTTGAACTTACCTCCTTTGCCTCCAGGTAGTGCACAAAAATTGGTAGAAATGTCTTTGGTATCCAATTCGGATTTGCCTTCAAAGGGCATGACCAGGGCTGCCCGAAGAAATTCCGAACCCACCACATGAATGTCAAAGCCAATGTTGTGCCCTACCAAATACTTCGTTTGTGCGACATCCTCTCGAAAGATCTGGAGGATCTCTTGCAGGGGATGCCCTTCTTCTAATGCGCGCTTGGTAGAGATTCCGTGTACTTTTTCCGCATTGTAAGGAATGGTAAATCCCTCTGGTCGGATGATAAAATTCTTATTGGATAGCAAGCGGCCCTTTTCGTCATGTAATTGCCAAGCGAGCTGAACTAGCCGAGGCCAATTGTCCAGGTCCGACATGGGGGCATTGTACGATCTGGGTAATCCAGTAGTTTCTGTATCAAAAATTAAGTACATGGGAGACTCGGGGAATAAGCACTCAAATTAGGGCTTTAAATGGGAAGCAAAAAATGGAATGACGGAAATTGTCGCAAAG
>JAXISU010000311.1:0-3189 GCA_034680425.1 Cyclobacterium sp. | reverse complement strand
CTCTTCTACTTTCACGTAGATGGACAAGCCGTAGATATCAGCAAATGGGATCAGAAGGACGCTTACCAGCCTGTACTCAAGGCACAAACTGCAGCGGGGACTTGGGAAGCCCTCCCCATGGAAAGGCTGCAAACCGAATACAATGCGGATTGGCGAATTTTCGGCCGCTCCACTTCCGATGACAAAGGTCCATTGGCCATGCTCATTACCGCCTGGGATGCGCTTACAGCAGCGGGTATTTCCCCTGATTATTCAGTTAAAATCATCCTGGACTTTGAGGAAGAACAAGGTTCACCTCGACTCCCAGCAGCTGTAGTCAAGCACAAGGAAAAGCTAAAAGCGGACCTCATGCTCATCATGGATGGACCCCGTCACACTTCCAACCTGCCTACGCTTAGTTATGGTGCTCGAGGCATCTCCGAACTCTTTTTGACCACCTACGGACCCAAACTCCCTCAGCACAGTGGGCACTACGGCAACTATGCCCCCAACCCTGCCCTGCTGATGTCCCAGCTGCTTTCTTCCATGAAAGATGAAAATGGCCGCGTAGTGATCCCTGGATTTTACGATGGGATTACGTTTACTGAAGCGGAACGTAAGATCTTCGCTGCCGTACCGGACAACGAGCCCGCGGTTAAAAAACGCCTTGGGCTTGGCCGAACCGATCAGGTGGGACAAAGCTACCAAGAGAGCATCAACTACCCTTCCTTGAATATCAAAGGACTATCGGCAGGCTATACCGGCGCTCAAGCAACGACCATCATCCCAGCCATTGCGGTAGCGGAACTAGACATGCGTCTGGTCCCCGAGTCGGATCCCGTACGCTTGTTTGGACTGATTAAAGACCATATCCGAAAGCAAGGATTTTACATCACGGAAAAAGACCCTAGCGATGAAGAGCGAATGGCACATCCCAAAATCGTCAAGGTAGGCACGTCCATCTCTTACCAGGCTTTCCGCACTCCCATGGACTCTCCTGTGGGCGCATGGCTTAGAAAGGCGATGAACCGTTCCTTTGGAGCAGATCCGGTACAGATTCGGATTTCAGGTGGATCCATTCCTATTTCCCCATTCGTAGATGCATTGGGCATTCCAGCAGTTACCATTCCTACGGTGAATGCAGACAACAACCAACATAGTCCGAACGAAAACCTCCGACTAGGAAATTACAAAGAAGGAATTCGTACGATTATGAGTGTGTTGACAGAGAAGATGTATTGAGTCTGATTCTTTAAAAAATCTTCCTTCAGGGCAGTTTATTCGCCCTTTTCGGAAGGTGTCAAAATCGATACGCAAGGGAACTAATTAGGAAAAAATTGGTAGCTGTGGGTGACTCGGGGTATAAAAACACTTGGTCTCTGCTCCGGTAATTACTTGCTTCAACTCTCCACAACAAACCTTTCCAAATCGAGTAATCCACATTTACAGATAACGCAGTGGTGGCAAAGCCATTGGGGTGTTCGTTCTTTACCCGGATACCTGTTCGATCCTGGTAATACTCCACACGGACAGCTGATTTGATCCGCTGGTTCCACTTCACCTGACCGATCACTATCGGACTAAACCAGGGATCGTACGCACTACTTCTCCGCTTTTGCTGTTGCACCCCCATATCCATCCCCACAGTCAATGCCAAGGCATCGTTTACTTGAAACTGACCATACAAATTGGAAAAATATCGCCGTCTCCGCGTGGCATCTGGATCATCAGATCCCAGGAAGGTACTCCAATTCAGAAATACACCTTCCTTGGGCCTGTAGGACACTTGGGTTCCAAAAGAAGGTTTGGTACTGCCTTCTACATTCGTAATTCGTTGCCAACCATTGAAGATTAAACCAGAAAAAAACCACTTTTCAGAGGGTTGAAAACTCACCTTTCCACCTGTCACAAAATAAGGGGTGTTTTCCGCCAAAAGGGATCGCGTCAACGTCAAATTATCCGTAGAAATGGCACTTTCAAATCCAATATGAGAAGGCAAGACACCCGCATCTAACCAGACATTGCCTTTTTTCGAAAGCAAAACTCCCGCATTTGCCTCAAATACATTTTTTAGAATTCCCGGCTCATCCACATAATTGTCAACTGAATAGGCTCCAGCATGAAGCGCAACAGTACCTCGAAACTGCCCTTTGGTCATTGCAATTTTTATCAAGCCCAAATTGAGCGCAAGCTTGTTATGTCGGTTATGGCTGGAAAGAAATGGCAGTCTAGTTTTTCCTTCTGGCTGGTTAAAATCATAGCCGTAAAAGAAATCTACCACTCCGGATACTACCCCCTTGAACTCATTGGAAGTAGGAATACTATCCTGCTGACCAAACACTGGAGTTCCAGCAACTAGTAAAAAAATGAGGGTAGTAAACCACCAAATCTGCTTCATCGCCATTTGTTGAAATTTATTCTAAATGCAAAGATAGACTAAGGAAAAAGCTATCTACCTAAAATTATACCCATCAATTTATACTTAAGCACAAACTCATTTTTCCGCATACAAAACAAGCCTCAACGTATCGTAATCATACTTTCCGTCAAAGTGCTCAAAGTAAGCCTTCAGCGAACTGAGTTTTTCAGTCACTCCTTGAATCTCCCAAATAGCTTCCTGGGGAACCAGCGCCTCCACCTGGATTTTACCCGTCTTTACTCCATGCGTCAGGTGATTGAGGATGGTTCCAGGAGTTAGTCCCCGATCGGAAGCAATTTCTTGAGGAGTTTTTCCCTCCAAAAAAAGGCGGATCGTCTGTTCCTTCGTATCCTCTTTCTTCTCTTTTTCGGACTTGGCTTTGGACGCTTTCTTCTTGCCTGATTTATTTTTTGTAGTCGAAGCAGTAGGCATGGCTTCTCTAAATTGGGCTACGAGCTGCTGCCGCACCTGCCTAATTTTCAGGTCTACCGCATCCAAGGAACCAATCGATTGCCCCTGTAAAATGGCTTGCAAGAGTACTTTACTTCGAGCAATGGACGTATACTTATTCAGAAATTCCAATTCCAACTCTTCCATCGATTCCTGGTACTCCTTCACACGTGTAAATCGCTCAATTTTAACCAAATGCCGAAGCAAGATCTTCATGCCCTCGAGCAAAAGTTCCAAGTAATAGGATGAGCCTTTTTCCAAACGATCCAGCAATTTCTCCACTTCTTTCTGCTGAATTAAATACTGCAATTGCTGCCGAAACTTCCGGGTATTTTCCCGCT
>JAXISU010000310.1:0-3199 GCA_034680425.1 Cyclobacterium sp. | reverse complement strand
TGTCTTCGGTGCCTTTAAGTTCAAGAACGGCTTGTTCGTAAAATTCTTCCTCATCATTATCTTCTACCTTCAAGAAGAGTACGCCTTGACCTAAGGTGAGCGGGGTATTGGTAATCACGCGGTCTTCTTCCTTGAACTTGGCGATGACGCGTGGAATTTGAAATCCTAGGGTAGCAATGCACATCAGCCAAAGCGCGAGTACAGTTAATGCAAATTTGCTACCTACTAGATTTTTCTTGGAGAGGACACTCAAGCCGAGCATCAAGATAAAGATTCCAGGTATCGCAAGAACTCCGAGGCCGGCAACTGCTAGTCCTAAAGGAACTAATTCGGTAATCATGTCCAAGGGGAATGCGTCCACTGTTCCGTAATACATGGGGTCTATGATTCCGAGGTATAGCGTAAAGGTTACCAACGGTGCGCCGACCAGTACCATGCCGAAAAAGAAAATAACCACACCAAAAAAGAGGCGTAATAGGGTAAGTAGAAATTTGCCTAAGGATCCGAGTGCAGAAATTAAGGCTTCGATCACCTGTGCTAATAATTGAATAGGTTTCATTAGTATCATGACTGTATTTTTTACAGTAGAATCCAGTGTTGGTGGAGCTGGATTTATGGTTTCTTTGAGTGTGGAATCGATACTATCCAAGGTGATTTCTCCCCCCTTCATTTTGATCCGTTCGGTGATTGAACTCGCCAAAGGGGTAATGATCCATAGAATCAGGTAAATCACTATACCAGATCCACCTGCAATAGTAAGGATGACAAAAGCCAACCGAACATAGAGTGCCTTGATTCCAAAGTACGCAGCTAAGCCGCTGGCTACTCCACCTAGTGCTTTGTCGTCTGGGTTTCGAAATAGTTTTTTGATTTCCTTATTTTCTTCATTGACGTAGGAAACAGGTAGAATCACCCACAAGACGATGTAGGCGACCACAGCTATTCCTGCAAATCCAAAGTTGATATCCATCCGACCAAAAGGGTTGAAATCAAAAAGACGGGCGAGGTTGATGTTTCCGCTAAAAAGGAGGAGGATTGCGATCAATCGAATCCAAAGGGCATCGATGGCGAAGTAATGTGCGATCCCTGCGCAGACCCCACCCACGAGTTTCTTGTGCTCCATCCGCATGAGCTTTTTGTAGCCACCATCTGCAGTATTGGGTGGTGTCACGTATTTGTAAAAATCATCGCTCGCAGGATCTACCACTTCCTCTGCTTCTTCCTTTTCTTCCAAGGAACTGAAGTCTGCGATAGTTCCCATTTTTTCAATGAGGCGGGTGACATTCTCTGCCGTGATGACTTGGTTGTTGTTTTTGAGGTAGGAAAGGAATATTTCCGCAATGCGATTTTCGATATCGGAAACAATTTCTTTGCTATCAGGGTACCCGGAAAAGTGAGTATTGATGCTTTCTAGGTAGTTTTTGAGGGTATCGTATCCATCTTCTTCGATGTGGAATAAAATACCGCTGATGTTGATGCTCAATGTCTTTTTCATGCGTAGGTCGACGAAGGGATTACTTCTTTTTGGTGATTTGATTGATGGACTGCACCAAGGCCTTCCAAGTTTGGGATAGGCTCTTCAAGGTAGCCTGTCCCTCTTCCGTAATGGAATAGTATTTTCGAGGAGGGCCAGCCTCCGATTCTACCCAGCGGTAGCTAACTAATGCAGCCGATTTGAGTCGGTTGAGTAGGGGATACAGGGTGCCCTCTACGACGATCATTTGCGCTTGGGTGAGTTCTTCAATCAGGTCAGAGGTGTAGACTTCCCCCCTGGAAATGATGTGCAATACGCAGTACTCCAGGAGTCCTTTGCGCATTTGTACTTGGGTGTTGGTTTGGTTCATGACTGTGGTAACTAGCTTCTTTGGGAAGGGGTAGATTCACCTTCCTTGGTCTACTCTAAGAAAAAGTAATACCAAGTTTTAAGTAGAGTACCTTGTATAACCTAATTCTAGGTATTCAATAAAAAATAATTTCCACAAAAACCAATTAATCCATTGATAATGAGGTGAATTCATGTAATTTCAATAGCTGTAAAAAAATAAAAATTTTTAGCACCGGTACTTTTTCAGGTTTTCGGGCCTCCTACGTTGTTCAACTTTAGGACAGGGAAGTGACCGAAAATGTACATTTTTTGAGTTCGAGTTCCGTACAGTTTGAGGTTCATTTAGGTGAGCTGTGGTCTGTGGACAGCCTGTAGACCGAGGTCTATCGTCTGCCTGCAGGCTGAGGTATGTCTACGATTATCCGCAGAAATTCAAGTATGCTTTAAGCTACTAGTGAGATTTCGGATAATCCTATTCTATTTTTTTAATTCTGAGCTCGGCTCAACTTCCCCATTTTTTCATGAGAAACCCCATCGTTCTTATTCTCCTAGGTTGTGGCCTGTGCAGTATTTCCATGGCCCAAGATTCGGTCTGGTACCGCTATGGCCAGACCTATTACAAAATTCAAACTGCTACCGATGGAATCTACCGGATTTACCCTGCAAGTATGGAGGCAGCTGGAATTCAACTTGAAGGGAAAGATCCTCGATGCTTTCGGCTCTACCACCGAGGAAGGGAAGTGGCTCTTCAAGTAGCTGGTGAGCAGGATGGGAGCTTGGATCCGGAGGATTACCTGGATTTTTTGGGGAAAAGAAACGAGGAGTGGAGGGATTCAGGGATTGCAATTCCAAATCCATACATCAACACCTATTCAGATACGACTGCCTTTTTCCTAGTTTATACCCCTGGAGAGCGAGGAAAGCGAATGGACTTCCGGGCTGCTCTTCCTACTTCGGAAATTTTTGAAGAAGTACAACTCCAGGTGTTTGCGGAGGAATATTCCTTGGGAGAAATGGCACGATGGGGGCTGCGTTCATCCAGTCCAAAAGAGGGGCAGGGCTGGATGAGTTCGGTGATTGCTCCCAGTAGGAACTTGGAGTTCCCACTGGATGCCGCCTATACAAAAGTGGATTCCCAATCTATTTCACTCGAACTGGGTTGGGTTGGGCGCTCGACTATGGAGCATGTGCCTTTACTTTGGATTGGTACATCTTCCCAAGTCCTTCGTGCACTTCCGAGTCCTCAATTTTCTGGATATGAATCGTTCAGACAATTCCTAGTCCTTCAGCAAGAGGATTTCCAAGATGGAAAGCTCAAGCTCCATTTGGCTGTAGATCCTGCCCGTGAAGGAGATTATTTCTCCCTGGCTTTTG
>JAXISU010000309.1:0-3204 GCA_034680425.1 Cyclobacterium sp. | reverse complement strand
ATCAAAGTTGGTTAGGCCCAGGTGTCGAATCAGCCCCTCATTTTTTAGTTCCTGTAGCCAGAAAAGGCAATCCACCCAACTTGGATGCGCATATTGCCAAGCATGAAACTGCATCAGGTCGATCTGATCCGTTTTCATTCGCGTCAAGGCGGTTCCCACCGCTTCTCTCACTTGGGTAGCAGTGATTTTTCCCGGAGAGGGAACCCATTTGGTAAAAAATTGCGCAGCATCCGACCCATAGGTTTGACGGAATACCCCAGTAATCTCCTCCGCCGACCCATAGTGGTCCGCCATGTCAAAGGTGGTAAATCCCGCATCCAGGTAGGCTTTCATGTGCCTCGCAGCTTCCACAGGATCGACCTTGGTGCCATCACGTTCTAGATCGGCAATCTGCCAAAGCCCAGTAAGTGCACGGCTGATCGTCAAGCCCGGCGCGAGTTCTGTATATTTTGAAAGGGTCATAGTTTCTTAGGGTAACTTTGAAAATTTTTCGAGTAGGTCGGAATTGGTCTTTTTTAGTTTTGTCCAACGGATAAAAAACAGGCCTGCCGCCATCCCCATCACGATCAACCAGATCCAGGTGGAATGAAAATACCAGGCATCGACTGAGGAGGTTAAATCTTTGTAGGTATGTATCAATAGGAAACAGCTCAGAAAAATAATGCCGATTCCGACGATGATTGCCCTTGCTGCCTTGTTGGGGAAAATCGTAATCTGCTTCGCCAAAGTTGGATTTCGTTTGGGTAGCCAGGCCACCGAAAGGCACATGAAGATAAAATTGACCAGCATGGAAGTGACCATGATATCGATCCCTAGGAAGAAATCTCCCGCAAAGTGGCTGCCCAAAATTCCTAGGGAAGAAACCCCACCGCTCAAGAGGATGGCCGGTACAGGCGTATGGAACTTGGGATGAATACTTGCCAGGCTTTTGGGGAAAATCCCGTCTTCGGCCCAGGCAAATACGAGGCGTGATACAGAAAGGATCATCGCCGGCAGATCATTCAGCAGGGCAATGGCAGCACCTAGCAGGATGGCAATGCCAATTCCAGCCGGAAGGAGAATAGTCAGCAGGCCGGCTGCGGTCAGGTCTTTGGAAAGGGCCTCCTCAGCCACAAATTGCCAAGGGACGGTGTGGTAGACCGCATAGGTAAAGGAAACGTAAAACAAGCCCACCAAGGTAATCGCCAAACCGATGGCCCGGGGAAGGTTGCGAACTGGATTTTTGGCCTCCCCGCCGGCCTGAGCAATGGAGTCGAATCCGATAAAACTCGAGAATAAAATGGCGGATGCCGATAAAAAGGTGGTCCAGTTGAAGGGAACTTCAATTAGGTCAACAGACCTTCCTTCTTTTAGGGCTAGGGCCGCCAAAAATTCCTCCTGGGTATAACTCAATCCCCCAGCAATCACTACCAGTCCCAAGACAAGCATTAAGACCATCAGCGGAATGAGTATCCGTTCATAAAAGGTCAATCCGAGGATATTGATTCCAATAAAAGACCAGAGAATCACCAAGGCAAGGATCACTCGAACTAGCCCCTGATCCAACCAAGCGGCCACTATCGTCCAGTCCAAAGCAAAGGCAAGGTCCCTAAAAAAGGGAATCACCACGTAGGCAATCACGCCGATGACGATGGACAAGCCAAACCATTGGGAAAAGCTCGCAACGAAACCCCAAAAAGGGTGTAGGGCTCTGCTGGCATAGAGGTAGGAGCCTCCCGCTCTGGGCATGGCAGAGGCTAAAATGGAGTAGGCCAACGCAGCAAAAATTGCTGGGATCGAGGCAAACAAAAATGCTGGGAGCACATAGGGGCCAATGCCGGGCACATTCCGCTGAATCATAAAGGGAACCACATAGATGGAGGCTCCGATCATCGAACAGACGCCGGTGGCGGTTAAGCCCACTAGGCCCAAGCTTCGGTTGAGGGTGGAGGAGGGACTGCTCATAGTTGGCTAAAATAAGGAAAAATGGTTAGTCTCCTAGGGGTTTTTCTTTGGGGTCCCTTAGCGCTAGCCCTGCCCCGCCCCCCAGCCAATTCATTGGCTGGGTAGGGATGGGTCGTGCTTACAGCACTCCCTCGGTCCTGCCAATAAATTGGCAAGTTACGAATAGGCCGTGCCTACGGCACTCAAAGAAATCTTGGTTCAGTTTAGACAGTACATATTTTAGTGATTACTCAAACTCAACTGACCCACTTCCCAGTCCGCGTAGTGGACGATTCACATTTCACCCATGGATTTATCCATGGGGCCATCACACCAAATCCTGAAATAGATATTCTGGAGAAAATTCAACTTTAAAGTCAACCAACAACTTCAGGTACTCTTCCCTCAAATTGACTTTTCGATGGTGGATCTCTTGATTTTTGATGTACTTGATTACTCTGTGGAGATCCGACTCGCTGTAGGAAAAAGCTCCAAATCCCGACTGCCACTCAAATCGATGTGCCAGTAATCCGGGCTCATTCACCCATTTGGAAGATTTACCCTTCGCTATCTTCATGATTTCAGAAATCGAATTTTTTGGGAAAATCCTGAACAAACAATGGACATGATCTTCCACCCCATTAACCACAATCACTTGGGCTCCGGCTTCATTAATTAGGTTGCCCATCACAGGGAAAAGTTGTTTTTTTAGTTCATCGTGAATCATTGCCTTTCGGTATTTAACCGCAAAAACTGTTTGACAGTAAACTTTGGAATAGGTGTTAGCCATGGTGTTAAAAAAGTTAAAAGGTTAAAAAAAAGTTTAAAAGTTGGACCGTGCCTACGGCACTCTGGGACTTGTCTTTTGCTTTCTTCTTGGCTCCGCTCGCCAACCAGCCAATGAATTGGCTGGATACGGTTGAGTCGTGCTTACAGCACTCACTCGCAGTTGGCTCTCTTTAGCTACGGTTTAGCTAAGCCAATGAATTGGCTTTTTGGAGTTGAGTCGTGCCTACGGCACTAAATGAAATGCTACCTCAATATAGACAACAATTTTCTTGATTACTATCAATCTAACCACTTCCCAGTCCGCCTAGCGGACGATTCAATCTTTCCCCATGGTTTTAACCATGGGTAGGTAATCCCTACCACCCTTCCCCTTGTATTCTATTTTGAAATTAGATAATTTTCAATGCTTCATTTCAAACTATGTTCACCAACCGCCTCGCGTTACTTTTTTCTGTCTTGATTGGGCTCACCCTCATCGGGTTCTACTTTTTT
>JAXISU010000308.1:0-3215 GCA_034680425.1 Cyclobacterium sp. | reverse complement strand
TGGTTCATCGGATGCAGAAAATGAGCGTCACTTACTTTAAGGCATTGGGTTTTTGTAGCCCCTCAAGAATTTCACGAATGGCAACAATGCTTTCCCACTCTCGATCCTTGTCTCCATGCTCAATGCCTACATGGCCCTTATAGCCATGGGAAAGGACCAATTTCATCATGCGTTTGTAATCCAAATCCGACTCCTGACCTGCATCGTCCCAGACCTTTGGTTTCAAACTTACTCCCGTAGCTAGCGGCATCAGTTCATCCACTCCTCGGTAGGAATCGTAGGAAACGGGTTTTCCATCCAAAGTGCTGATGCGGAAGTTGCCAAAATCAGGAAGTGTACCAGCGAGGGGATGGTTGGCATTGCGAATGGTGTCTGCGAGCCATTTGCCATTGGAGGAGAATCCTCCATGGTTTTCAATGACGATATGGATACCTGAAGGCTCAGCAAAAGTAGCGAGTTGGTGAATGCTGTCACTTACCAGTTTGGAGGCCTCGGCGGCATCTTCTGGACGGGTAGACCAGGAAATATCCGAATAGCCATTGACACGTACGGTGTGGCAGCCTAGGAATTTGGCGGCATCGATCCACTTTTTGTGATTTTCTACAGCCTTGCTGCGATTGGCCGCATCGCGAGCACCGAGCATGCCTTCTCGGTCCACCATGATCAAGACCTGGGTGATGCCCTCGTTGGTGCATCGGGTATTCATTTCTTTCAAGTAGGTTAGATCCTGCGCCTTGTCAAAAAAGAATTGGTTGACATATTCGACCGCATGGATGCCGTGCTTTTTTGCGGTTAGCGCAAAATCCAGGTGATCCAGTTTCTTGGAAAAGAGTAGGGTATTGACGGACCACTCGGCTAGGGAGATCTTAAAGGGAAGGTCTGCACCAGGTCGGGCAAAACTTAAGGAGGGGAGACCAAGTCCTAGGGCCGCGGTAGCAAGTCCTGTGGTTTTGAGAAAATTTCTTCTGCTAGTCATGGGATTAAATTGGGTTTGAAAATGGGGTAGAGGGTGAGGGCCGAGTGGGATTACATTTCCCAGCCTGGACGGTATGTTCTGCTTAGGAAGGCATTGGCCTGTGTATCGTTTGTAATTTGAACTTTTTCGGGGTCAAAATCTATTTTTTTGCCTGTTCTCAGTGCAATGGCTCCCAAGTTAATCGTATCGGTAATGCATTGCGCACGGGTAAAACTACCGGAAGTTTGCTTTTTTTCAAGCATGGCATCCACCCAAATGTCGGATTTTCGATCTACGGCAGCCGAATTGATGCGTTCTGCATCGCGGCCTTGCATGGCCGATCCTTCTGGGAGCAGCACGGGATTTTCTCCACGAAAGCCTCCCAAGATCTTCCCCTTGCTGCCGACTAGCAGCAGCCCTTCGTCAGGAATATCTTTTCCTTCCGACTCGAGTTCTTCGCAGGCAAAGGGCTTCATGCCCCCATCGTACCAGAAGAGGTCGAAGGCTGGAAGAGCCGCTTGCTGTGGAAACTTCCATTTGATCATGCAGCTGGCAGGAAAGGCTACCTCATTTTTTACCCATTGGTAGACCTGATTGACTTCTTCGCGCGTGGTAGTACCATAGGCTCGGACAGAAACGGGGCTGCGGTCAATGCCCAAGGTTTCAAATAAGGGAAAAAGGCTGTAATGCCCCATGTCGGCAATGGATCCGCCGCCAAACTCGTACCAGCCACGGAATACGTTGTGCGTGTATTGCTTGTGGTAGGGCATGTCTGGAACGGGTCCAAGCCACAAATCCCAATTGAATCCTTCCGGTATTGCTTGCGCTTCGCTAGGACGCTTGGTCCATTGCTGCCAGACTGGGCGGTAAGACCAGTTGTGGATTTCCTGTAAGTCCCCAATCAAGCCTGCATCCATCCAGGCTTTGATCTGTCGGTATTCGGGGCGATCCGTCCAGGCAAGGAGGTGGCTAACTACGCCGGATTCACTCGCTTTTTGAATGACTTTTCTCCCCTCTAGAAGCCGATTGGCAATGGGCTTGTGGGTGACCACATGTATTTTTTTGGCCATGGCCGCCAGCGCAATCGGCGCGTGGGTATGGTCTGGGGTCATGATTTTGATGGCATCGATGCCTTTTTCCTGATCTAGGAGTTCCCGGTAATCCTCGTAACTCGCACAGCCCTTGTATCGCCCTGAGGGCTTGTTTATGGCGTAATATTTTTCCACATATTCTTGGCCGATGTCTCTGCCTCCAGGGATGCCTGGCTTTCCTTCCCACCAGGAGGTGTCTCCCAGAGTTTTTCGGATGTCATTGCGGATTCCGTAAGGGGACCAATCGATGTAGTCCGTAGAGAATTTATTCACATCGCATACGGCAACAAGACGGATTTTGGGATTTTTCAAGAGTTCCCCCATTTCGCGCAGTCCTTGCGTACCGCATCCGATATTGGCAACGGTTAGTTGATCGGAAGGAGGAATATGCCCTGTGCCGGCGATAACGGAAGAGGGGACAATGGAAATGGTGGCCGCGATCGTGGCCGCGGAACTAATAAATTCTCGGCGATTGAGTTTATCGATTGGAGACATACCTGGTTCTGAAAAGTTGGAACTTTAAATTAAACAAAACCAGGGATTTAAGAAGGGACCGATTGGAAATTTATACCAAAGGGTGAAATTTTCAACTCTGGATTTTCACCTTAAGCATGCCTTACTTCACCTCAAATACCGCCGACTCCCAAGGGCCTAGGACCAGGTCGATGTGCGCACCTTGGGCATCTACGCGAAGTTGGGTGGTTTTCTTCCCAAATAGGACTTCTTGAATTTCCCGATTTCCTAGTTTCAGGTTCCAGGCTTTCAAGAGTTCAGGGGACAGGTGGAGGACGGTATTTACAGACTGAGTTTCGTCAAAATTGGTTACGACAAGCAACTTCTGCTCGGCATCCCAGCGGGCGTAAGCAAAGGTTTTGTCGGTGTAGGCCGGATTTTTGGATCTGTTGTAGCGGTGCAGGTCCTGGTAGGCCCCCATCAGCGCGGAACTGCCACGGGTGAAGTTGAGGACCTCCGAGTAGTAGTTGCGCAGCGCTTTTTCGTTATCGGTGAGTTGCCCTCCGTCAAACTGCCCTCCATTGACCCACTTCTGGTGCTGGGGCACACCGATGTAATCAAACATGGAAGTGCGGCTGGGCTGTCCAAAGCCGGCCATCTCTGCACCTGGCTCACCCACTTCCTGACCAAAGTAAATCATCGTCGGTGCCGTCGTG
>JAXISU010000307.1:0-3227 GCA_034680425.1 Cyclobacterium sp. | reverse complement strand
TTTTTGACCGAAAAAGGCTCGAGAAGGCTGGATGAGGTGAAAGAGTTTGGAAACCACAAGTCCTACCCCATTGAAGTGGCCTGGGCGAAATGCCCCTTCAAGGACATGTTCGAGGTCTCCAAAATCAAATCGCAAGTGGGTTGGATGGGGGTAAAGGGTCGCCACCGAAGGCACAAAAACATAATCCGCCCCGGCAGCTTTGAGCTGAGCTAGGTCTGCCTCGAGGGTTTGAGGATAATTTTGAAAATCTTCACTGGAGTTGAATTGGGTGGGATTGACAAATATGGAAACCACCGTGTAGTCCATGGAGGCGGTGCTTTTCGCTACCAGATCCAAATGACCTTGATGAAGCGCGCCCATGGTAGGAACAAAGCCTAACTGTTTGCCTTCCTTAAAAATGGATGACCAAATGGGCTTCCATTCGGCTTCGGTATGTATTACCTTCATGACAAGGGAAATTTCGGCTAAATAGGGGCAAAACTAGATTAATATCCACAAATCCAATGCTTTTAGGCTTTTTTTATTTACCTTTGTGCCCGTTGTTTATCACGATACTAAAATCCCCATAGCATGTCCAAACTACGTATTCTCTACGTTGCTAGTGAAATCAACCCTTTCTTACAAACATCCAAGGTAGCTGCATTCTTACGATCCCTTCCTCAAGCCATGCAGGAGCGAGGCATGGAGATCCGTATTTTGGTACCTCGGTTTGGGTTGATCAACGAGCGAAAAAACAGGCTCCATGAGGTCGTGAGGCTATCGGGAATCAATATTACGGTAGGCGAGGAAGAAAAGCCCTTGATCATCAAAGTGGCCTCTATTCCCAACGCCAAGCTGCAGGTGTACTTCATTGACAATGAGGATTATTTTCAGCGCAAGTATGTATTTCACGACAAGCAGCAGCGTTTCTACGAGGACAATGACGAGCGTGCCATCTTCTTCTGCAAGGGAGTGATTGAGACCGTAAAGAAATTGGGCTGGGCTCCAGACATCGTGCATTGCAACGATTGGATGACCTCCCTCATTCCGATGTACTTGAAGACCACCTACAAAAACGAACCCTTGTTTAAGGAGACCAAGTCAGTATTCGGAATTTATACCGAAGGGTTTTCACATACATTCGGAGATGATTTGTTAAACAAGGTTAAGATGGTAGATATCGATGATACTATTTTAGCACCTTTGACTAGCAAAGATTTTTCAGGCTTCATCAAGATGGGGATTGCGTATGCGGACCGTGTGGTGCAAGGCTCTGAAGTCTCTGCCGACTTGAGTCAACTTATTGGAGATTTTTCAAAAAATCAGAAATTTGAAATCAGTTTTGAAGAAGAGCAGCAAGCTCATGAAGAGTTGTATGGAATGTACACCAGCCTTGCGGGCTAAGTTTTCCGTTTTCGCGTTTTTTTTACTCTTGGTCTTGGGAGGATGTAGTGATCCTGCTACGCTTGGCCTTGAACTTGCACCTGGCAACAATCAGATTGGAGTTTTCTACAAAGAAATTCCTCTGGATGCACAGGTGGTATTACTTGATTCCTTCAATACCACCAATTCGGGAATCCTAATTGTCGGCGACGAGCAGGATCCGTATTTCGGAAAGACTAAAAGTACTGCCTACACCCGTTTGTACATTGAACAAGGTTCTGAACGCCCAAAAGCAGAAGCTATTTTGGATTCCGTATTTTTCAACTTATCCACGGTAAGTATCAATGGATCAGGGTTGGATAAGAAGAAAAAGTATTCGGTTCACCTGCTTTCTAAGCCTTTAGAAGACACCTCGTATTACAATTTTAGCAAGTTGCCCTACGAGGCTAGCCCTATTGCAGAGATGGAAGTAGTTTTCAACGATGCGAAAGACACCCTGTTGAATGCGCCGGTTAATTCCGTTTTTGCTGATGCCGTTTTTGCCAAGCTTAAGCGAGGTAACGAGTTTGATAACCTCTTTAATTTTAGAAAATACATTCCTGGAGTGGCCATCGTACCGAGAGAAGGGGACAATGCTACGGCAGGGTTCTCCTTGGGGGGAAATACGGGGATTACCTTTTATTACCACAATACGGGCGATACGACCAAGTTGAAGTACACGATTACCACCTTTTCTTCGCGTAGCTTCAATGGAATTGAATCTGACCGTCGCGGTACGCCTACTGAAGTGGTACGGGACTATCAAAAATCCTATTCCACGGGCAATATCGTGGGTATGAAGTCGGGTTTGGGCCTAGCACTACGGTTGAATACGAGTCCTTTGGATGCTTTCTTAGATACTTTGTCTGGGGTAGTGTTCAATCAAGTGACCTTGCAGCTAGGACCGATTGAGGAACAAGACGCCAAGCAAACGCCGATATCGGGGATGGCGATGAAATTTATCGACTCCCAAAATCGAGTACTCTTGAGCTCTATCAACAAAGCGGAACTCCACCTACAGGGCGATGGACAGCTTCAGGTGATTTCAGAAGTTGAAGGAACCCTGGTTCCGAATAATTTCTTCCCCTCTTCTGCCATTATCAGCTACGATGCTACCACCAAAGTGCAGCGTGTGGGCATCAGTTCGTATATGAATGCGCTCTACAAAAAAGAGCTGCAGCGCAAGGACTTGCTACTCTATGCAATCACCCCAGCTACTGGAGATGATTTCAAGCGCTCGCTTCGACAATTTAAAGTCAACAAAGACAAGGTGAAAGTCACGGTGATTTTCTCCAACACGAAATAGCCTTAAAAATTCACCAAAGTGGTCTTTAATCCCCTTTTGAATTTAGAAAAGGGGATTATTTTTTTTGGCACAATTCCTGTTTCTTTGTCTCACCAAAACCAACTTTTATAAATTTTTAGTTATGTGCGGAATAGTCGCTTATGTAGGGCAGCAAGATGCCCTTCCCATCATTCTTAAGGGCTTAAAAAGACTTGAATACAGAGGCTATGACTCTGCAGGAGTAGCCTTGATCGATCAAAAGGGGCTTAGTATCTACAAGAAAAAAGGAAAGGTCTCTGAGCTGGAGAATCACTTGGCCGAAGAGGGAGACCTTCATGCCAAGGTAGGCATCGGGCATACCCGCTGGGCTACCCACGGGGAACCCAATGACATCAATGCGCACCCGCATTATTCTTCTTCCGAGCGCTTTGCGATGATCCACAATGGAATCATTGAAAACTACGAAGTACTCAAGACCGATCTCCTGAAGAAAGGTTATACCTTCCAAAGTGATACCGATACCGAGGTTTTCGTAAAGTTT
>JAXISU010000306.1:0-3248 GCA_034680425.1 Cyclobacterium sp. | reverse complement strand
TGGACCACATAGAGGTGACGCTCCATAGGGGATTTTTCGGTGGAGAGGTAGTAGAGTTTTTTGCCCTTCTCATCCACTCCCACCAAGGAACTCACTTCCCAAGGACCTGTAGTCAGCTGACGAATCAAGGTGCCATCTAGGTTGTGGTGGTAAATGTGCTTGTAGCCATCCTGCTCGGAGGTACGGATAAAGGTTTTTCCATCACTGAGGTACTGCAGGTCATCGTTGTAGTCCAAGTCCACGTAGGTTGCAGACTTTTCGGACAGGATGAGTTTGCTCTCTCCCGTGCTCGCATTGGCCTGCAGGAGGTCCAGTTGATTTTGAAGTCGATTGAGGCGGATAAAGGCCAACTGGTTTGCATCCTGGGTCCAATAGAGGCGGGGCAGGTACTGATCTGCTTCCGGTCCCGCATCCATTTTTTGTACTTTTTTGGAGGCGAGGTCTACCACATGAATGGAGACCAAGGCATTTTTTTCACCAGCCTTGGGGTATTTAAACTTGTAGTCTTCAGGGTAGAGTGGTCCCCAAGTTTGCATGTTGAACTCCGGAACATCGCTTTCGTCAAATCGGATAAAGGCAATTTTCTTTCCATCTGGAGACCACTTGAAGGCTTGAGCCATGGAAAATTCCTCCTCATACACCCAATCTGCAGCCCCGTTGATGATGCGGTTGGCTTCCCCATCGTGGGTAAGTTGAGTGACAGTGTTGGTAGCCAGATCGGTCACGTAGAGGTTGTTGTCCTTGACGAAGGATACCTGATTATTGTCCGGGGAAAGGGTGGCGTAGGAGATTTTTTCTCCTGACATGAGTTGCTGCTTTTGTCCAGAGGCTAGGTCTACTACATAAAAGATCCCTTTGGAGGAACGGCGGTAGATGGACTCCACATCCGTAGCCAAGAGGGCCTTGGATTCATCGGCATTGAAACTGTAATCCGAAAATGCGATGCCTAAGGCTTGTCCGTCGAGTAGGACTCCCACCTCTTCGCCAGTGCTGACCTTGATTTTCACTACGGCTGGAGCCCCATTTCGCTGAACCAAGGAACTGTAATAGTTGCCGTCTTTCATCCAATTGATGCCATAAACCGACTTTTGGGAGAAGGTTCCTTTTTTGAACACGTCCTCCAAACTTACTTTTTTAGGAGTTTGTGCTTGAAGCGAAAAGCTAAACGCTGCCAAAACGAAGCAAAGCAGTACTCGGAATTGCCAATTCTTACTCATATTTTTTTATTTTTGGATACAGATCAGGTGATTCGGAAGGCCTAAAGATATAAAATGGCTCAGGGATTCTAAACCTTTGGAGCGTAAACAGAAAATAAGCTATTTCGCAGCGTAAATTTTTCCCCATGAAAAAGAAAATTGCCTTGGTCACCGGAGGCTTTACAGGTGAGTCAGTAATCTCCTTAAAAAGTGCCGCCGTGGTGGAGAAGACTATCGACCGTGCGCTTTACGAGGTATTTACGATCTACATCTATCCGGGGGATTGGTACTATTTGACTCCTTCTGGGGACAAAATCGCTGTGGATCTCAATGATTTTAGCCTGCAATTGGAGGGTAAAAAAATCACTTTTGATGGGGTGTTTACCATCCTGCATGGCTCTCCTGGCGAGGACGGCAAGCTAGCAGGCTACTTTGACTTGCTCGGCATTCCCTACACTACTTGTGACCAGCTTACCTCTGCGATCACGATGAACAAGGGCTATACCAAGGCCATCGTGCAGACCATCCCTGAACTGCAGGTGGCCCGTTCGATGCAGCTTTTTGAGCAGGATCCAGCTGCCGCATCTAGAATTCAGGAAGAACTTCAATTGCCCTTATTTATCAAGCCCAACAATGGGGGAAGTTCCATCGGCATGACTAAGGTGAAGACTTGGGAAGAATTGCCGGAAGCCTTGGACAAGGCCTTTGCGGAAGATTCCCAGGTGCTTGTGGAGGAATTTGTGTCGGGCAGGGAGTTTTCAGTGGGGATATTTAAAGAAAAGGGGCAGATCACTGTATTGCCTGCTACGGAGATTGTCAGCAGCAGGGAGTTTTTTGATTACGAAGCCAAGTACGTGCCTGGTGTATGTGAGGAAATCACCCCAGGCCGCATGAATTCCGAAGAGGTGGCACGTGTGGAGCGCATTGCGAAAAAGGTCTATGCAGTGCTCAACTGCAAGGGGGCAGTCAGAATCGACTACTTCCTTCAAGAGGATACTGGGGCCTTCTATTTTATTGAGATCAATACAGTGCCGGGACAAACCGAGACCAGCTTGATCTCGCAGCAGGTGCGGGCCATGGGCATGGATGTGTCCCATTTTTACACCCTTCTCATTGAGGAGATGTTTGCGGCCGCAAGCAAGAAGTAAGTTGAGCAAGATTTGCTTTTCCTTCCAGGAAAGGAGGCATTTTTTGCAAGAAGTTCTATTTTTGTAAAAGAAAGTGTTCGCTAATGATTCAAAAACTATTTCCACTAGACAAAAACTACATCCTTCGTCAGGCCCAATCGGTACTGGAGGAGGAGTTGTTGGATCGGATGGTGGTTGAATTGAAAGCGTCTTATACCCAGCTGTACAATCCCCTGTAGTTGATGGACCATACCTATCGTTCGATTTTGGAGAGAAAAGAATTTCCTCGTGAGCGAATCCGGGTCATCTACAGACAGTTGTGCGGCATCTACCGATTCCGTCATGGGGACAACCAGCTCGAACTTTTATTTGATGGGCGCACGCACTTCGAAAAATTCCAAGAGGACTGGACTGCAACTTTGGTATCCTATGTTCGGCAATTGGGCCAGCACGAGCCCTACGTGAAGACCCTACTTCGGATGACTTTACTTCACGACACAGAATCTCGTGCAGAATGGGCAGAGAACCACTGCAAGGGCTTTATCAACCAATTTTTTGACCTCAAGGTGATCAAAAGACAGGGCGAACTTCGCCTGAAAGTATCCTAATTTTAGATCAACATTTTTGAGAAGGCAGCCTTAGAAATTAGGGCTAAGCAGGTATTTGCTGTAGAATTCATCGATCACTTTGACGGCTTCCGTGGCCTGATCTACCACACAGAACAGGTCCAAATCCGATTCACTGATGTAGTGCAGGTCTTCCTGAAGCAATCTGCTTTTGATCCAGTCCACCAATCCACCCCAGTAGTCCTTGCCCACGAGTACGATTGGAAACCGTCCAATCTTGTTGGTTTGGATGAGGGTGAGTGCTTCAAAAAACTCGTCTAGCGTACCAAATCCTCCGGGGAGCACGACAAAACCTTGGG
>JAXISU010000305.1:0-3253 GCA_034680425.1 Cyclobacterium sp. | reverse complement strand
GTGTAGAGATATCTCCCATGCCGTCTAGGCTGCCCTCTGCAATTTTGCGAAGAATTCGGCGCATGATTTTTCCTGAACGGGTTTTGGGCAATCCCGGTACGATTTGGATTTTGTCAGGCTTGGCAATTGGACCAATAATCTTGGAAACTGTTTCCTTGATCTCCTGAATTAGATTCTCCTCGCTGCGATTGCTTAGATCACAAATCACGTAGGCATAGATGCCTTGTCCTTTGACCTCATGCGGATAGCCGACTACTGCAGATTCAATGACTTTGGGATGTTCGTTGATCGCATTTTCTACTTCTGCAGTCCCGAGTCGATGGCCAGACACGTTCATGACATCGTCGACCCTACCCAAGATGCGGTAGTAGCCATCGTGATCCCGTTTGACCCCGTCTCCAGTGAAGTACTTGTTTTTATAGGTAGAAAAATAGGTTTGCTTGCAGCGCTCGTGATCCCCGTAAGTGGTGCGAATCATGGAGGGCCAAGGGAAGTTGATGCAGAGGTTGCCTTCTACTGAATTGCCGCGCAACTCATTTCCTTCGGCGTCCACAATGCTCAGTTGGATGCCGGGTAAGGGTAGCGTGGCATAAGCTGGCTTGGTGGGTGTGATGCCTGCGAGGGGAGAGATGAGAATTCCGCCAGTTTCAGTTTGCCACCAGGTATCGACTATGGGGCATTTCCCCTTGCCGATATGGTTGTGGTACCAGTGCCAAGCCTCCTCATTGATGGGTTCGCCCACGGAGCCGAGGACTTTGAGAGAACTCAAGTCGTGTCCTTGGATGGGGTCGGTTCCAAATGCCTGAAGGGCTCGGATGGCCGTTGGGGCGGTGTAAAAAATGTTGACTTGATGTTTTTCAATAATTTCCCAGAAACGTCCTGGATGCGGGTAAGTGGGTACCCCTTCAAACATCAGCGTGGTCGCCCCCGCAAGTAGGGGACCATAGACGATGTAGGAGTGGCCAGTGACCCAGCCGATGTCAGCAGTACACCAGTACACATCTCCTGGGGTGTATTGAAATACATTTTCAAAGGAGTATTTGGTGTAGACCATGTAGCCTCCGGTGGTATGCACCACCCCTTTGGGTTTGCCCGTAGAACCTGAGGTGTAGAGGATAAAGAGCATGTCTTCACTGTCCATCTCAGCAGCTTTGTGGAGGTCGGATTGTCCTTCCAGCACTTCATTCCACCAGAAGTCGCGACCTGCTTGCATGGCAGTTTCTTGTCCGGTACGGCGGTAGACAATGACGGTTTCTACGGCCACCTTCTCCAAGGCCTCGTCCACGATTTCTTTGATGCTAATTTTCTTGTTGCCCCGGTAGTTGCCGTCTGAAGTCAAAATGGCTTTGGCTTGACAATCTTGAATTCGGTCAGCCAAAGAACTGCTAGAAAAACCAGCAAAGACCACGGAATGGATGGCGCCGATGCGTGCGCAGGCCAGCATGGCGATGGCGGCTTCGGGGACCATGGGCATGTAGATGATCACTCGGTCTCCCTTGCCGATGCCTTTGGCTAAGAGTGCGTTTGCAAATCGACACACCTCCACAAATAGTTCGCTGTAGGTGAGTGTTCGACCCTGCTCGTGGGGCTCATTGGGCTCCCAGATGATGGCGGGTCGATCGCCTAGGGTGTAGAGATTTTTCTCAAAAATATTTTCAGTAATATTGAGTTTTCCGTCCACAAACCAGCGCACATCGGGCTCTTCAAAGTTCCATTGCAGGACTTTTGACCAGCGTTTTTTCCAATGAAATGAATCGGCGATTCTAGCCCAAAATTCCTCGGGCTGAGCCACACTTTTCTGGTATTCGTGGAAGTATCCGCTGAGGGTATGTAATCGATCACTCATGAGTGGGGTAGTCTAAGTTGTAAATCAATGGTCGTACGCTTTTCCTGCACCTTTTGGAATTCGGATTTCTTGGATGAGGTCCTGAACATTTTTGGGCGGAGGAGGGGTGAGGTAAGAGACACCAAAGCAAACTAAGAAGTTGAGCGCCATACCCAAGGTTCCAATTCCCTCTGGGGAGATTCCCCACCACCAATGGTCAGCAGTATTCAGTTCGGGAGAAATGAATTTGAAGTAAGAAATGTAGCTGATGGTAAACACGAGACCTGCAAGCATCCCAGCGATGGCGCCTTCCCGGTTGGTCCGAGTAGAAAAGATGCCCAGCAGAATTACAGGGAAGAAGGAGGAGGCGGCTAGGCCAAAGGCAAATGCCACTACTTCCGCCACAAAACCTGGAGGGTTGATGCCAAAGTATCCGGCAAGCAGCACGGCTCCAGCGGCTGCGATGCGCGCGATGCGCAGTTCTTTTTTCTCCGAGATCTCAGGTCGGAAAGTTTTGAATAGATCCCGAGATACTGAAGTAGAGATCACAAGGAGCAAGCCTGCTGCGGTAGATAGGGCTGCTGCCATGGCTCCAGCGGCCACAAGACCCACCACCCAGTTGGGGAGTGAAGCTATCTCTGGGCTAGCCAAGACCATGATGTCCTTGTCGATGCGCAATTCATTGGTGGCTGGGTCGGCTAGGTACTGCACTTTTCCATCCCCATTTTTATCCTCGATCCCGATGAGGTTGGTTTGCTGCCAATTATTCACCCATTCTGGAAGGGCATCGATGGGTTTTTCGGAGGTAGACTGGATGGTATTGTAAATTCCAAAAGCAGCCACTGCAGGAGCAGCGGTGTAAAGGATCGCAATAAACACCAGGGCATAGCCTGCAGAAAGGCGCGCATCCCGCACGCGTGGCACCGTGAAAAACCGAACAATCACATGGGGCAGTCCTGCGGTACCGACCATCAGAGCCAACGTGATCATGAACATGTCGGAGGTGCTTTTTTTGCCTGAGGTATATTCTTCAAATCCTAGGTCAGCCAAAATCCCGTCTAACTTGTCCAAAAGGGGTACTCCATCGGCTACATTACCACCCAAACCCAATTGAGGAATTGGGTTGCCGGTGAGCTGCATGGAGATAAATATGGCAGGCACCAGGTAGGCAAAAATCAAGACACAGTATTGGGCTACTTGGGTGTAAGTGATGCCTTTCATACCGCCCAAGACCGCATAGAAAAACACGATGGCCATACCAATGACTACTCCCCATTCGATGGGAAGTTCAAGGTAGCGGGAAAAAACGATGCCCACTCCCCGCATCTGTCCGGCAACATAAGTAAAGGAAATAAATAGGGCGCATACCACCGCCACGACGCGGGCTTTATTGGAATAGTAGCGGTCACCCACAAAGTCTGGAACGGT
>JAXISU010000304.1:0-3259 GCA_034680425.1 Cyclobacterium sp. | reverse complement strand
TTGGTTCGAAAACTACTGAATTTCAAGCCTGTACCTCTCCAGACCTCAAGCGCGCGCATCAAACGTTGGGGATTGGAACGATCCACCTGTGCAAAAAATTCTGGATCCACCTCTTCCACCGCGTCTTGAAGCCAGGTCAACCCCTTGGATTGATATTCTTCAATGATTTCGGTTCGAATTTCAGGGTCCACCTCAGGGATGGCATCCATGCCATTGACCACTACATCAGCAAAAAGCCCTGTTCCACCTGTCATGAGGACAACACGATGTTTTTGAAACAGTCGTCCCAATACATCCAGGGCCTCCTCCTCGTACTTTCGCACATCATAGGAGTCAGTGATGGATAAGTTATTGATAAAATGATGGGGAACTTCTGCCAATTCTTCAGCAGTTGGTTTGGCTGTACCTCGATTCATTTCCCGATAAAACTGTCGGCTATCGCAGGAAAGAATCTCCGTTTGGAATTTTTTGGCTAGATTTAAACAGAGGTCTGTTTTACCAACTGCTGTTGGCCCTACTACGAGAATCAAATACGAAGGGTCAGTTGGCATCTATAAATTTTTAAAAACTAAAAGTCAGGAGGTTTGAGATGAAAAGCAAAAATATCTTGATTGTAGAAAATAAGGAACAAGAACGAAAGCTTTTTGAATACTTGATAGGGCAACTCTATTCCTTTTCAAGCTTTGGTTCTGGTCAAGATGCGTTAAACCATATTGCTCAACAGTCCGCACACCTGGTGCTACTTTCCCTGCAGCTCCCCGACCTAGACCCCATTCATTTATTACAGAACGCAAAGAAAATGTGGGGTAAATCTTGCCTTGTAGTAGCAGTAGCTTCGAATGGAGACGAGTCAAATATTCACTATTTCAGGAGTCAAGGCTTTGATGAGGTACTTTCAAAGCCTATTCGTCCCAAAGAATTTATCCTCAAAATTCAAAGCTTATTGGCGAAACTGGAAGAAGAATCAAAAAATTCTACTGTTGCTGAATCCGTGCCCATTCTGAATACTGAGACTTACCAGCAATTAGTCCGCTTGAGTTCCAAAGAGGTAATCGATCAAGTGTATGTCGAATTTGTACAGGAATGCAACTCTCTTTTTCAGCTGCTAGATCCAAATTCAAGAGCGATGCCGTCTGAGGAAATTTTGCGCGCCATTCACACAATAAAAGGGAATTCCGGTACATTAGGGGTAGAAAAAATATATGCCGCAGCAAAGTGTAGTGAATCCTTAGGAAGGCAACAAAAAAGCATTGAATTTGCTGAAAGTCTTCACTACCTTAAGGCTACTTTAGTAGAATTAGAAGAATTTTTAAGGAAAGAACCCAATTTATAGGATGCGTGATAAAATGAAGATTTTGGTAGGTGAAGATAGCTCCATCATAATCAACCTAACTAAAAGTGTATTGGCTTTTGAGAATTACAGCATGAAGGCGGCCCGAAACGGGAAGCAAGTGCTGGAAATGCTTGCGGAAGAAGATTTTGATCTGATTCTGATGGACATCACCATGCCTCAAATGGATGGGATACAGTGTACCAAGGAAATAAGAAAGTTGGCGGACCCTAAAAAGAATAGCATCCCCATCATTGCCATTTCGGGTAATGCCGCCAACCATACCCCAGAAGATTTTCGAAAGTTTGGGTTTGATGACTTTATTCAAAAACCTTTAAACTACGACCTCGTATTAGCAACGGTTAAAAAATTCCTGAGTTAGTCCATGGCAATTAAATACACCAAACATTTTTTGGACAAATTGGAAAATTTGTTTGCTGCCTCCTCTTACCACCTCCGCTACGAAAAGGGAAATTTTAAGTCGGGATACTGCCTGCTAAAAGAGACCAAAGTAGTCATCATCAATAAGTACTTTCCTTTGGAAGGAAAAATAAATGCCCTCATTGATATTCTAGTCGAATTAGACTTTGATCCTAAAGAATTCAAGGAGAAAGCAAACCAAGATTTTCTTTCCGAATTACGCCAAACCACGCTAAAATTTTGACCATCACCTTTTTGGGAACAGGTACCTCCCAAGGGGTACCGGTGATAGGTTGCCCTTGCCCAGTCTGTCAATCCCTAGACTTTAGAGACAAAAGATTTCGAACAGCCATTCACTTGGATGTTCAAGGACAATCCTTTGTCATTGATACAGGGCCGGATTTCCGGATGCAAATGCTCCGGGAAGGAATCAAAAAATTGGATGCAGTACTGTTTACACACGAGCACAAAGACCATACGGCTGGCTTGGATGACATTCGGCCATTTAATTTTTACCAGCAAGCCGATATTCCCATTTTTGGTAGAGCTGCCGTCCTTGAGCAACTTCAACGGGAGTATGCCTACATCTTTAATGATAAAAAATACCCGGGCGTCCCACAAGTGGCTTGCGTAGAAATTGATCACCTCCCTTTTCAAATCAACGGAGTAAGCATCACCCCTCTTCCAGTTCTCCATTACAAACTTCCTGTTTTGGGATTTCGAATTGGGGACTTTAGTTACATCACCGATGCCAACTCCATACCAGAGGAGACCTATCCACTTCTGGAAGGATCAGAAATTTTGGTGCTCAATGCCTTGCAAAGAGAGCCACATATCTCCCACTTCACCTTAGATCAAGCCATCGAACAGGCCCAGCGCATTGGTGCAAAAAAAACCTACTTTACGCATATCGCACATCGACTTGGACTCCATGCTGAAGTAGAAAAGGAACTTCCAGAAGGAATGTATTTGGCCTATGATGGACTTAAGTTGCACGTTTAGCCATGCACTTGACCTACCATTTTCTACGGTTCCTCGCTCCGGCACTATCGGATTCGTTTGCGGGTAACACAATTGTGGCCTGCTTTTCTCAAAGTAAGGATGAACTAATATTCGAGACTGAGGGTACTGGGGGAACACGGTTTATCCGCGCCCATCTACTCCCTCCCCAAGTTTACCTTTCCTTTCCGAGCCAGTTTCACCGAGCCAAACGAAATTCAGTAAGCCTCTTTGAAAGCTTGATTGGGGATCAGATTCGATCCTGCAAGGTGTTCTTCAATGAAAGGGCTTTAAAGTTTGAACTTTCATCTGGGAAAGAGCTGGTCTTCAAACTCCATGGCAATCGAAGTAACTGCCTGCTTTACCTCCCTGAGGCAACTGAACCTGAAGTTTGGTTTAGAAATGTCATTTCCGAAGATAAAACCCTGGATTGGAGAACCTTGGATCGACAGCTTGACCTGAGTTTAGAGCATTTCATTGAATTGGAAGGGAATGTTTCTCAATTTTTAC
>JAXISU010000303.1:0-3267 GCA_034680425.1 Cyclobacterium sp. | reverse complement strand
GAATGAACTTCTCCAAATTTATAGAATTTGTTGATTTTGACTAGCTTGTGCCTACCATTACCCTTCTTGGAGCCAATTCCATTTGAATCCTAGCGCAAGGCCACATGTACCCCTTACCATCGATGAAGGAAACTAAATTTATGCAGCAAAGACAGCCTTCGGTTCGATTGGTGGATTTAAGTCATACCATTGAAGCGGGATTGATTACTTACAAGGGGTTGCCTGCACCGATCATTTGTGATTACCTGAGTCGGGAAGATTCCAGGCAGCAGTATGCAGCCGGTACTGAGTTTCAAATCGGGAAGCTAGAGTTGGTGGGCAATACGGGAACCTACATCGACTGCCCCTTCCACCGGTATGCGGACGGAAAGGATATTTCCGAGGTAGATTTAGCCTCATTTGCTGAGCTGGATGGGATTGTGATTCGAGTGCCCTTTGCTGAATCCTTAGCGATAACTCCGGAGCATTTCAAAAATAGAGACCTAAGTCAACGCGCAGTACTTGTGCATACGGGCTGGGCTAGTCGTTGGAATACCGAACTTTACTACGAGCATCACCCCTACCTCACCGAGGAGGCAGCTATTTTTTTGAAGGAGGCGGGGGCAACACTGGTAGGGATTGACTCGCACAACCTAGACAATACGGCAACTAACTCAAGACCGGCTCATAGTATTCTATTGGGCGCTGAAATCTTGGTGGTGGAGCATTTATGCAATTTGGAAAGTCTGCCTGAGGAAGGGTTTTCCTTCAATGCCATCCCTCCAAAAATAAAAGGAATGGGAACCTTCCCCGTTCGGGCATTTGCGAAAGTGCAATCTTAAGAAAGGAATCTTCGGGCTCCTTTCTGAGGTAAATAGCTCCAATAACGGAAGACTTCCTTAACTTAAATGCAATTTTCTGAGCCTACCCTAACTTGATTTTGGTGGCCATTTCTTTAGAAATCGAAACAAACTAGTACATCCATGAATACGAATAAAGAACTAATCGAATTAATTGAAAGCCTAATTTCAAATTTTGATCCTACTCCACAGCAAGTCAATAGCGAATTCCCAATGCGATGGGAATCCAACATTTTTATGGAAGACTATGACTTTTCAGAAAACTACCTGGATCTTGACCAAAAGGATGAGCGCTCAGGGGGGATGTTTTTAAAGTCCGTGGGTACAGCCATTGAACTTGTTAAGGAAGAAGACGGGAGTTACGAATACTGGGATGGAATCTTCATGATCGAATCGCATGCTTGGTGTAGCAAACTTAATTCAGATCCAAATTTCCCTTCATTCTCTTTGATCAATCAAAAATTTAAAAACCTGAAGGAGCTTACAGACTTTTTGGTGGAACTCTATGGTTGAAAAATTTGAGAGCTTGAAAGGAATTCCAATCTGTGTTACTAGAGGTCAAATTCAATTCAAGTTCCCCAACTAATTCCATTATTTCTTGATTGTAAAATCAAGTCGAACGCACTAAAAAAGACCCATTCGGGTCTTTTTTGTTTGAGGGATAAGCGTGTCTAGTAGAATACTTCAGGGAAATCAATAGTACTGCGCTAGGTCAAGGGTAGTCCCGTCCATATCACTAGAAATTTTGGTGATCACTCTTCTGGTTTTTCCATCGTAGACCACATCGCCAACATTGCCTACAAAACTCGCTGTAGTGAACGGACTCACACCTGAGCAGCAGGCGCCACTACCTGGCTGGGAACCGATTCCAATGGTGACGGCAATATTTTTTGAGCCGGTACCTTTAATCTTGAAACTAACGCGCTCGGCACTAAGAACCGAGAGTTCTGTCTTTGTCTTTACGGCAGAGGATGCAAATACTACGGAGACTGCAACCATTAAAGCAACTAGGAAAAGGGAGGTTTTTTTCATGTGAATTCTAGTTCAGTTAAAAATTAATTCCAAGGTAAACTATCAAAGCGCTCTTACGCGAATATTTCTAAAATATACTTTTTGCCCATGGTGTTGAAACATGAGGTGCCCCTCCTTATCTGAGTGGAAATTGGGGTTTTCTTTAAACTTGCTTCCAGACAACAAGGAATCCATTGCTGGGCTGCCTATTGTGAATTCCAACACTTTCACTCCATTGAGCCAATGGGCTACATGGCCTGATTTGTGCGAAAGAACGGCCTTATTGAATTCACCTATGGGATTAAGCTTTTTATTTTTTGGAATAATTAAGTCATACAAGGAACCTGCGGATCGGATGGCTGTGGTATCGTAAAAATAGGTGTCCTCCAAAATCTGAATCTCAAAATTATCCATCCAATTTGGGCTATTCCCATTACCCGCCTCCATGGAAAGGTTTTCCTGCATGTGAAAGAATACTCCCGAATTCGCTGCCGTATCTACTGCCCACTCATATTCCAGTTCAAAATCCTTGTACCTTTTTTTGGTAATCAAATCCCTATTTGCGGTGTCTGGGTTGGTCATCAATATTCCGTTTGCCACAATCCAAACCCCCACAGGAAATTCACTTATTCCATAGCCTCTTAATGCATCAGTCGATGTGCCATCAAACAATACTTCCCAATCCTTATCCGCTTGCAAATTCTCCTCTTTTTTGGATGGATTGCAGGCTAATACTAAAACTGGAACCAAAGCAACCGCAAGGAATTTGGATTTAATTGAATTTGACGGGGACCAGAGATTCGCTTTCATTCTTCGATATGGTTTATTTAAATTGATTAAAATGTTATTTCAGTTACTTGCTGCAATACAACAAAGATTAAAGTGTACTCATTCTATATGCTGGATTGAGGACAGCGTAAAAGAAGATTGGGTGCTATTTTCTTCAAGTATAGGTAGGCCTCCCAAAAAGATATGTAGAATTGTTCCCAGTTCGCAAATCAAAAGGATAGGAGGATTAAATTAAGGATTAGCGATGAATCATTCACCAGATCATTTAAACAAAGGATACCTCCGGTCCTAAATCATTGGATTTTAGCCTTTTGGTAAGCAGCAATTTTTTGCTCCATTTTTGCACGAAGTTCCTTGAGAATCTCTTGATGCAAAAGATCAGCAGCAAGATTGTTGCTTTCCAAGGGGTCTAGCGCCAAGTCATACAGTTCTTCCTGCTGTGGATCATTGATGTAGCGTAAATACTTCCATCTCTCCGTTCGAATCGCTTCGCTTGGAGCAATAATGTCCACCTGCCACAGGTGTTCGGATAGAAAATCTTTTCGTTCGGCCAGTTCGTTGGATCGAAGACTAGTTCCCTGCCAGGATTCGGGAGCGGCTACACCAGCAAGATCTAGAATGGTAGATG
>JAXISU010000302.1:0-3268 GCA_034680425.1 Cyclobacterium sp. | reverse complement strand
TTAGACGAGGCTCAGAAAGTAATCGACAAGGTAAATTCACTCATTAAGGACGTAAAGACTGATGATGCAAAAGCGCTTGAAACCGCCGCTAAGGATATCAAGAAGAAACTGGATACAGCTCGTGAAGCCTTCACTGGACCAAAAGTAGAAGGACAAGGAATCGTAAGAAACCTATTCCCAACTACGATGAGCCGATTGTTTGATCCAAGAAGCTATGCCAATTCAAGCTATACTGCACCTGGAGCAACTGAGGAGCGCTTGCTTACTCAAGCCAAAGAGGCTGCTGCTGAAGCTATTGCAAAAGTAGAGGCCTTTATCCAAGGAGATTGGAAGGCCTTTGAAGATAAGGTAAAAGCTACTCCTATCGATTTATTCCAGAATATCAAAAAATAAGGGAATCCTTAATTTTGTAATAAAAGCATCCTGAGCAATCGGGATGCTTTTTTTTAACTAACCTAATCATGTCTAACGCGCAAATTCTAAGAATCGGATTGCTGGGTACAGGTATTCTATTTGGCATATTCCTGGCCTTGGATTATTTCTTGGATAGTCGCGTTTGGGAAGGAATGGTGATCAGTAAATCAGCCTTGACCGTGGAATACTGCGAGTTTAACCATCCCGAGCGTCTCTTTCACCAACCGGTGAATACCTACTCCAATTTGATTTACTTTTTCTATGGCATGGTAGTATTTCAACTAGGATGGAGAGACTGGAAATCCTCTGCAAATCGTGAGGCAAATACGGTGCGCAGATTTCCTTATTTATCCCTACTCCTTGCTGCCAACTTCATCTATTTGAGCCTTGGGTCTGCTTTTTTCCATTCTTCGCTGACTTGGATGGGCCAGCGCATGGACATGAATGCCACCTATGGACTTACACTCAGCTTAATTTGCATCGGGTTAGTTCAGGTACTGGTTAAAAAGGAGCTCACCAAACAAATTCAGGTTGGTTTAGTGGTAGGAATGCTTTTACTCATCGCTGGGTTCCTTCCACTGGCACTTCAAATTTCAAGTTCCATTCTCCTCCCCTCTTTATTTTTAATCCTGTTGGTGCTAGGCATCATCAATTACTTTCAATATCCTGCTCAGCGAATTCCAGTCTTAGGAGTATTAGGTTTTGTGCTACTTGCTGTGGCCATTCAAATCCGCGCCTTAGATGTGGCGAAAGTCAACTGTGATCCGATGTCCATCTGGCAAGGACATGCCCTGTGGCACTTACTTACGGCAACAAGCAGCTTGTGTATGTATTTTTATTTCCGAAGGGTAAAGAATGGTAATCGTCTCAAAAAGGATTAAGTCCAACCGCTTAAATCCAATTGGGAAAAGAGTTGGCTGTCTCTTCATTTGAAGTTAAAGGAAAAATGCTGGTTGCTAGTTTTTGAAACTGATAGATAATTTCAAATTCTGCTTGTAGATTCGAGCTGTTAATTCGTCCCAACTACTTGAATTTTGAATCCTCTCGCTAAAAAAATATCCTGGAAAACCGCTGCCGGAATAGTCATCGCCAACATGATTGGCACTGGCGTATTTACCAGCCTAGGCTTCCAGCTAGAGGTGGTTCAAAATACCTGGACCATTTTATTGCTTTGGACTTTTGGCGGCATTATGGCGCTGATTGGTGCCTTGGTATATGCTGAATTGGGCACCCATTTTCGACGCACGGGAGGAGATTACATCTTTCTTTCCGAAACCATTCACCCACTGGTGGGCTACCTTTATGCCTGGGTATCTTTGGTGGTGGGTTTTTCAGCCCCCATTGCTATTGCTGCGATGGCCATGAATAATTACCTGAAACCCGTATTTGGGGAAACACTACTTCCAGGACTTATTTTCTTGGTACTCATTCCTACTGTTCACATTTTTTCAGTAAGCAGCTCCGCCAAATTTCAAAACGGGATGACTCTCCTAAAAATTGGCTTTGTTTTGGCCCTGATTGCATTGGGATTAGGTTATTCGAGCACCCTAGAGACAGCAGCTTTCAATTTTTCGGCTACTTGGAAAGAAGAAGTACTCCTGCCTGGTTTTGCTGTTTCCTTGATTTATGTGTTTTATGCCTACACCGGTTGGAATTCTGCGGCCTACATCATTGAAGAAGTAGATCAGCCCAAGAAAAACCTACCCAAAGCCTTGATTGGGGCCACCCTGCTGGTGATGGTCATTTACATTTTGCTGCAACTCGTATTGCTCAAACACGCATCAGTAAACCAATTGGCGGGACAGGTTCAAGTGGCAGATATTGCCTTTGGCAACCTTTTTGGTCCAAATGGAGCAATTTGGGTCAGCCTATTTATCGGGATACAATTGATTGCGACCATCTCAGGCTATGCATGGGTGGGTCCACGAGTGACCTATGCGATGGCCAAAGACTATAAATTATGGAAGCCGCTAGCAAAGGTCAACGCAAATGAAATCCCTGTTCGCGCGATTATTGTGAATACGGGCATAAGCCTGGTTCTATTCGTCTCTGGATCCTTTGAGCAAATCATGCTTTATGCTGGGTTTATTTTGCAGCTGATGAGTACGGTCACCGTCTACTCCTCCCTAAAAATCAAAAATGAGGAAGGGTTTAAAACGCCTTTCAAACCCATCCCACAACTCATTTACATCGGGTTTAGTGTAGCGCTAATGGGATATCTTTTGGTAGATCGACCCAAAGAGAGCTTGGCTGGAATCGGGATATTGGCTTTGGGCTGGGCAGTCTATGCCTTGGACAAAAAAATCAAGTGACCACTTCGAATTAACAATCCAATAGGCGTCTATGGTAGTTGATTTGACCCAAGTGGTAGTTAAAATGCCCATAAAGGTGAATCAAGAAATAGCCAATAGTCATTTGGTGACCAAAAAACGAATGGATGGATTGATCTCCCAGTTTATAGGGATCCAGCGTAACTAAGGATTTTTCCACTTGTTCTTTTACCAAATCCAACTCCTCAAGCAATTCCATTCTGGATTTACCAGTTGCTTCAAACTCCTGTTGTCGATCACGCTCGTAGGCAAATCCACCAAGGTCGGCCGCAATGAAATGTCTCAAATTCCCAATCAAGTGCATGGCTAAATTTCCTCCAGAATTTGCGATTTGCCCATCCACAATCCAAAGATTTTCTTCGTGTTGGTATGCTTGAAGTTCCTCTTGCAACTTGGATAAATCTCTTTGAAACAACAGGTTAAGTTCTTTGGTATTCATAAGAAGTTAAAGAATTGGGGAATGAAATAAAAGAAATGTCAGACAGGCAGCATCTTTCTTCCTTAAGAATTTAGAATGGAAAGGA
>JAXISU010000301.1:0-3274 GCA_034680425.1 Cyclobacterium sp. | reverse complement strand
CCATCGTTTTGTTCACCTCGATAATCTCTTCTAAGGGAAGTAGACACATACTTTCGCGGACCTCTATTTTCCATGATGGCCGCTAGGTAGATGTTGGTATCATCGTAGGCCACTTTTACTCGGGTTGGGACCACACTTAGTGATGTATCTGAGGGGAAAAATTGCATGAAGTTCCCGTTCCAGCCCTCGGTATCTTTCCAGATTTCTTCATCCAAAACACCATCCAAGGTGATGGGCTGCTTCAGTTTAAAGGCAAAAGCGGTCGGCTTCTCTTGAGTTTGTGCTTGTGTAGAAAATGAAATTACTAGTAATACTAGTATAAAAAAGAAATTGAGAGGCTTCATGGCGTACATTCAGAATGTACAAATATAGGGCTTTTAAATGGATGATTATCTTTGATTTATACAATTGATCAAGTGGAAAACTTCAATTGGCGATTCAATTACGAAAGAAGCGAGGAAGTTTTTGAGAGATACCCACCTCATTAGTCCATCCCTGCCCCATTCTAAAGCGTACCAATGCCTTGGATGTTGATGGCGTCGACATCTCCTTTTGCAAAGAAAAAATCATCGGGCACAATGCTTACCTACCACGAATCAGGCTGTATTCGCAGCGAAACAAACTATGTGGATTGAGTATCTGTTGGTCCAATTCAAACCGATTGAACCAAAGAACTAGTGGGCTTAGGAATCTGATTACAAATTCAACCAGTAGTTCAACTTAAACACCAGTGAGCGCTGCTTGGGCATAAAGTCTCCTGGGAAGTAATTGTCCGTGTACACCAAGAAAAAGTCAGATACAGGAGCATAGCGCCATTGAATACGCGTATTGATGTTCATGTTGTCGATCTGGCTATTGTACTGCACAAAGGTAGTCCAGAACAATTCTTTTGTCAGCGTCAAATCAATTCGAGGACCTACTAGGATCAAATCTGCATTCCGCTGCGGTTGCGGCAAGCGGATACGCGCATAGTTGAAGTTCATGGAGACATTCGCCAAATACCCAAGACGGAGGCCTGTTTGTGAGGTGATTCGCTGAATAGATCCCGTGAAATATTCTCCAAATTCCCCAATAACACCCACATTGAGTTTTTTTCGAGGATTGCTTCGGAATTCTACAAGGACATTTTGGTAAGAATAATCTGTGCCTGCCGCCAAGGGTGTTCCTCCCGATCGGGTAGGGTCAAAATCACTGAATAAGTAGACGTATCGGTTTCGCTGGGTGACTTCCAATTCGGCCAAGGAGTTGAAGCGAACAATATAGCCTAGGTTGAAGTCCCGATCGGTAGTCCCCAAGGTTTCGTTCCAGAATCCTTCAAACTCTAGTTTTGGACCATGTCGATTGATGAATTTGGACTTGGGATAAAATAGGTAGGTGAGGTCTGGATTGATGCGTTTGAAGTCCGATCGAGGAACAAATCCCACTTCTGGGTTGTAGGATTTTCCCACATCTTGGAGGCTAAATGTCCAATTCCAGTGTAGGTCGTTGTACAATAGGTACGCATTGAAGGAATAAGGCTTATCTACTTTCACAGATTCAAAGGTGCGGTGGTAAAATACCTTTCCCGTCCACTTTCCATTGGCTGAGTTGAGGTTGTAATCCACTCCCAACAAGCGATTGTAGGCGTTAGGATCAAATAATTGTTGATTCTCGCCTAAGGCTAAGGACTCTTTATTGACATAAATCAAGCCAATGTTGGAGCGTTCAAACACCTTTCTTTGGAGTGCGAGTACAGTAAAATTTTTGCCCACAATGCCCGCCGCATTATCCGTGGCAGTCTGCATATTCATGGCTCCTACGCGCCAGTTTTCGTTCAATTTTCCGCTCAGGCGTGCACCATAAATGATTTTGCTTTGCACATTTTGGCCAGTAGCGGAGTCAATATCTACTCCTATTCTTCTCGAAAAGAAGGGTCGTGATCGAGTCTGACCAAAACTGTCAAATAGATCTCCATTTTCAAGGAAAAACTGCCTACGCTCAGGGAAAAAGATTTCGAATCGGTCTAGATTCGTCACCTGCTGATCCACTTCCACCTGCGAAAAATCTGGGTTGAAGGTCAAGTCAAGGTTCATCGCTGGCCCGATGCCGATTTTGGCATCGCCGCCGATAGCAGGTCTAAGGGATTCGCTGCTGTTTTCAAGGAAGTTTCTAGACGTTCGTCCCGCTACGTAAGGGATGAGGGAGACGTTGGCCCCTTTTTTCCGCAGGGGCTCCTCAAAGATCATTTTTCGTAGAAAAGCCGTCGTGATGATCGGTATATTTCGGGGGATTGGAGCCCAGGTGGATCGCTCACCCGTATGGCTATCCACTCGGTAGAAGTTGACGTTCCAGTTTTGTGCTCCTTCATTAAAACGGATGGTCGATAAAGGGATGATCACCTCTACTTGCCATTGGTTTTCCATCATTTTTGCCTCAGCATACCATTTGTTGTCCCATGCTAGGTTCAGATCTTCAGAGCGGGATCCACCATTGGATAGTAAGGCTTCTCGCTGCACGCCATAAGGATTTACGCCAAACTGGAACGCATTGGTTCCGTCATTGAAGGTGTCAAAAACAAAGCTGATTCCATCGTTTTGTTCCCCTCGGTAGTCTCGCCGAAGTGAAGTAGACACGTATTTCCGTGGCCCGGAATTTTCCATGATGGCAGCCAAATAGAGATTGTTGTCATCGAACGCAATTTTTACGCGGGTGGGAACTTTACTCAGGGAAGTGTCTGAGGGGAAGTACTGCATAAAGTTGCCATTCCATCCTTCGGCATCCTTCCAGATGGCCTCATCCAAAACACCATCCAAGGTGATGGGCTGCTTCAGTTTAAAGACAAAGGCATTTTGCTGAGCAGGAGCTTGTGCTTCCGCTTGAAAAAAACTGATTGCTCCTACTAGGATAAAAAAGAATAAAAAACGTTTCATAAAGGACTTTCCGAATGCATAAAGATAGGGCATCTGCTTTTTGGGAAGCCTTGGATTTATACCAATGGTTAAGTGGGCCCTGTCCAAGGGGGAATTAGGTCCATCTGTTCAGTCTTGGCTTTTAAAAAACCAATTCTAAATCGTCCCCACCCCGTTTTGAAGGGTGCCGATGCCTTCAATGTGGATGCTCACGGCATCTCCTTTTGCCAAGGAAAAATCATCGGGCACAATACCGGTTCCTGTCATCAGGAAACAGCCTATTGGAAAGGTGTTGGCCCGAAAAAGCCAGTTAGCTAGCTCTTCTGGGCTTCTTTTTAATTGTGCCAGGGTGGTTTCCCCCGAAGCGGCTAGGCTTCCTTGACGGT
>JAXISU010000300.1:0-3280 GCA_034680425.1 Cyclobacterium sp. | reverse complement strand
GTTGGTGTTGGCGATTTCGGAGGTGGTAAAAAAGTGATCCGTGATCGAGTCCGTCACCATGCGGTTGATTTCTTCGGGCATGCTCAGGTCACCGGAGCGGATGCCCGCTTCCACGTGTGCTACCTCGATTTGTAATTTTTTGGCTGCAATGGAGCAGGCAAGGGTGCTCGTCACATCTCCCACAACCAGTACCAAGTCTGGTCGAAGGGCCATCAATTCCTGTTCAAAGGCTACTAGGATCGCAGCCGTTTGCTCCGCCTGTGTGCCTCCCCCTCCTCCCAAGTTGGCATCCGGCGCTGGGATATTCAACTGCTCAAAAAAGGCCCCAGACATGTTTTTGTCGTAATGCTGTCCCGTGTGCACGAGGCGAAATTCCACAGCAACTCCTTCGCGCTGCTTCTTTTGCAAAGCATGAATCAGGGGAGCGATTTTCATGAAATTGGGCCGGGCACCGGCCACTAGCGTAAAAAGAGGCATAGCGGAATGGGTTGGAACAGTAAAAGTAACCGATTATCCCTTATTTTTTGAAAAAGCCAGGTGGAGACAGGTTTGATAAATGAACAGCGGCTTACTTCTAGTTTGGATAGGAGCAATTGAAATGGGAGAATGTCCTTCGTAAATTGGAAGAAATGCCTCGTTTTTTGTTTCTTTGTTTGATCAAATTTTTAATCAACCCCTACCCCATGGGAAAGTTGCTGCGTAGCCTTCATCTTTTTGCTTTATTGTTGTTCCTAGGATTGACCTCCTGCGTAGAATCTGTTGAAAATCAAGTTCAAATTTACAACAACAACTTTTCAAAATTGGATCTGGCCAACTTTGAAAATGGGCGTCTATTAATCTGGAGAAACGATACCATTGCAGGATGGTATCACAATGAGGAAGTAGCCGTCACGCTTTACGACTTGCCTGCGCACAACTATTTAAAGTTGACTGCAGAGATTTTTATTCACGACAGCTGGGACGGCAACTGGGACGATGGTTATTCTGGACCGGATTACTGGTTTATGGGAATCGATAGCACGGATGTCGTTCGCACTACCTTTTCGAACAGCCCTTGTGAATCTTCTTATTGTTTGTACCAGTCTTACCCTAATGAATTTTTCCGGCAGAATACCCCCAAAACTGGGGCGATAGAAACCAACCTGCCAAGCTTGTGCCTTGGAGGACAAACCACCACCAGCCGCTACCGAGTAGAGAAGCTCATTGAACATTCCAAGGTAGACTCCGTACGGTTTTTTATGCGGGATGAATTGAAGCAAACCAATAGCTATTCGCCCAAGTGTGACGAGTCCTGGTCGATTGGGAAAATTTCCATTTTAGCGATCCAAACTAACTCCTGATGCAACTACGACTACTACTAGCGGCGATTGGACTGTTTGGGATGCTATCATTCAGTCAGAGCACAAAGGCTCAAAGTATTGCTGTGGGAGCCCCTTCCTTGGAAGACTACCTGCGAAGATTACAGTTGACCGGCAAGGTGGATTCGGCGTCCTCATTTATGATTCGCCCGTTGATTCCTACGTCCGCTTTTGGTCTTGCTCATGGCTTTGACTTGGATGGAGGCTTGGTTAATCTGGACTCTTCCAGCTACCACCAACGTCTTGGGAAGCGAGGCAAATTTTTACTCCTGCCCGCACTTTACAAAAGTCAATTTACGTCCAACTATCCCTTTGCTACCAACGATGGCGCCATGATTCCAAATCGTGGGTTGCAACAGGTATTTAGCTTGGGAGCTTTTGTAGAATGGTGGAAATTCAGTTTGCAGGTGCAGCCCGAACTGGTAATGGCCCAAAACAAGGAGTTTATCGGTTTTCCCATTGAGCAGCAGTCCACCATCCTTTTCTATTACGAATACCTGAACCGAATTGACCTTCCTGAGCGCTTTGGGGATCGCGCGTATCAAAAATTAGTTCCAGGACAATCCAGCTTCCGTCTGAACTTGGATGCGATTTCCTTGGGAATATCCACTGAAAATCTTTGGTGGGGACCAGGAAGACGAAATTCCTTGCTGATGGGAAACTCTGCCCCTGGCTTCTTGCACTACACGATGAATACGCGTCGACCAATTAAGTCTGCTATTGGTTCATTTGAAGGGCAAGTCATGACTGGAAGGCTGGAAGCATCCAATTTTCTACCTCCACATTCTGATTATAACTTTCAGCAGATGGATGTTTACTATCCAAAAAAGGAGGACGGTCAGCGTCAGCTTTCAGGGGTAATTTTCACCTACCAACCCAAGTGGGTACCTGGTTTATTTTTTGGTTATGGCTCCACCAACAATGTCTACCGCTCCGAAGTATCCGATTTAGAGGATGTGCTTCCGGTATTTAATGGAAGAAAAAAGAACCAACAGGTACTGGATACCATCCAATCCAAGCGGCAGCAGTTTAGCGCAGGCTTTTTCCGATGGATAGATCCCAAGGGGCGCTTTGAGTTTTATGGGGAATTCGGTACCCGTGACAACGACCGCCCTTTCATCGATTTTATCACTACTCCCGAATCAGGAAGAGCGTTTACCTTCGGATTTTCCCACTTGATGGACTTGAAAAAGGAAAATCGATTTTTGGAGCTGAGCTCCGAGATGACCTTTTCTGGGCAGACGATCCGAGAAGATATCCGACAACTCCGAACCTGGTACATCCATGACCATGTGCGTCATGGCTACACCCATCGAGGGCAGATGCTTGGATTAGGGAATGGGCCTGCCAGCAACCAAATTTTTGCGGGAGTAGCCTGGATTGAGGGGATGAAAAAAATTGGGATAGAGCTGGAGCGTATCGAGTACAACAATGATTTTTACTACTACCGTTACGAGGAAGTGAAGGATTTCCGAAACAAATACGTGGACCTGGTCTTCTCGCTTGCCCCGGAATGGAAATTTGGGAATGTGCTTCTTGCTGGCAAATTCCAATACGTGAATACCTTGAACTACAAATGGTACCTGGAAAACAAACCAGAAAAATGGTTTATTCCAGGCTATGACCGTACTAATTTTGTAGGGCAACTCTCAGTTACCTACCTGTTTCGCTAATTCTAATTCGCTCTACCTATGATTGCTACAACTAATATGGTCATCGCTGTTTCCTATACCCTGATGGTTGATGATGGGGAAACAGGCATGCGTTGGTACGAGACCGTGACGGACAATGATCCTTTTTACTTCCTTTTTGGGCACCACAACCTGCTTCCTGCTTTGGAAAAGGTCTTGGAGGGCAAATCGGTAGGAGATTCTTTTTCGGTAGTTATTGGCTTTGAAGAAGGCTATGGAGATTACGATGAT
>JAXISU010000299.1:0-3281 GCA_034680425.1 Cyclobacterium sp. | reverse complement strand
GCTGCAAATCAAATGGATTACCCTGGCCGAGGCATCAAACTGCTTTGGGATGGTCCAAATATGAAAATCACCAATTTCGAGCCAGCAAATCAGTTTGTAACTAGAACCTATAGACCAGGCTATACCCTTTAAAAAGTTTAAAAAGAGTTAGTTAAAGTTTATCTAACTAGTTTAATAGAGACACTTGGAAACAAAAAAGCAAGCATTGTGAAATGCTTGCTTTTTTGTTTTCCAAGTATCTCAATCAAACTAGTTGGATAAACTTTAACTAACTCTTATTAATCTAGTTAAAGAGTATAACCTGGTCTATAGGTTCTAGTTACAAACTGATTTGCTGGCTCGAAATTGGTGATTTTCATATTTGGACCATCCCAAAGCAGTTTGATGCCTCGGCCAGGGTAATCCATTTGATTTGCAGCACCTGCACGAGGAACCTGGTAGTCATAGCTGCGGATGGCTAGATTTCCCATCAATACAGATTCTGTCAATGGACCTGCAATGGAGAAAGGGGAACTGAGTTGCTTAAATTCAGTGGATCCATGGCCTGCAATACAAGCATTGACCCAGTTGTCATAGTGACCTCGATCTCCTCCTGGTACGCGATAGAGCGACTCTTTTACAGTGATATCCTTGGTTTTGGAAGTAGGCAAAAGCTGTGGATTAACCCCATAGGTAGAGCACATCATTTTTCCCTTGGTTCCTTCAATAATTACTCCATTGCCACCATCACCCATCATCTCATTTGGACCCAATTCCTCAGGTCTGGTGGGCTGAATTCCTCCATCCATCCAGTGGAATTCCAAATCATCCTTTCCAGGACGATCAAATCGTAAAGTAATGTGTGAAGAAGGAGGGCAGCTTTCAGGAAAATGACCTCGCTTAAATTCACCTACATACACAGAGCCTACTGAGCATTCAGCAGACTTGGGATAACCTAAGCCCAAAACTCGGAAAGGTGGCTCCATGATATGGCATGCCATGTCTCCAAGTGCTCCTGTACCATAATCCCACCAACCTCTCCAATTGAAGGGTACCAGATTGCCCACATAATCCTTGTAAGGTGCTGTTCCCAACCAAAGGTCCCAATCTAGATCTGCTGGAGGAGTAACCGGCGTGCTTGGCCAAGGAATGCCTTGAGGCCATACGGGACGATTGGTCCAAGACCATACCTTGGTAGCCTCACCAATTAAGCCGGCTTCATACCATTCGACCATTTTGCGTACTCCATCTCCAGAGGAACCCTGGTTGCCCATTTGGGTGACCACCTTATACTTTTCTGCTGCCTCTGTAAGCATGCGAGCTTCGTAGATGTCGTGGGAAAGAGGTTTTTGTACATACACATGCTTTCCCATTTTCATGGCCATCATGGCTTGTACAGCGTGCATGTGATCGGGGGTGGAAACGGTCACTGCATCGATATTTTTCTCCTCTTTTTCGAGCATGATCCGGTAATCCTTGTAGTAGTTTGCCTTAGCATGATCTTTTCTTCCTTGGGCTGCTCGTGTGTCATCCACATCACAAAGTGCAATGATGTCCACCTTGCCACTTCTGTGTACGCCGCTCAAGTCACCATATCCCATGCCTCCGATTCCGATGGAAGCGACGCGAAGTCGATCACTAGGAGCGATAAATCCTGGCCCACCGAGTACGTGTCGAGGGATTAAAGTGATCCCTGCAAAGGCAAGAGCGGAACTTTTGATAAAGTCTCTTCTTGAGGTTTCGAGTTGAGGTTGTTTTTTATTTTTCATGGGAAAATGAATCGTCTGATTTCAAAGGTTCAAGTAAGTTTAAAAACTTGAAAAAGTCAGAAATCAAAAAGAATATTTCTTCCAAAAGGTTCAATTGTTTCTTCTCAACCCTTATAACCTTTGAAAAATGTATATTTTTAAGCTGCTCAAAAAATAGACTTTTGATATTTTAAAGTAAGTTTGGTTAAAATCATCCCTATGAAAAATTTACGTTGGACCTTCCTAATTGGAATACTCCTGGTATTAGGATCTTGTCAAAAACCTGCGCCCCTCTCGAAAGCAGGACTTATTCCATTACCTCAAGAGGTAATCGATGGAAGTGGAACTTTTGAAGTAACAGCTGAGACAGGTATCCAATTGGTTGGCACCTCTGAAAAATTGACTTCCATAGGTGAAATTTTAGCGAATAGTCTCAGACCTGCCACTGGCTTTGCCCTACCTGTTTCCAAGGATTCTGGACAAATTACTTTGGAATTGACTGGATCGGGTCCATCGGAAGGGTATGAACTTGAAATTTCTGATGCGGGAATCCGAATTACCGCTTCAGGAGAAGCAGGTCTTTTTTATGGGGTGCAAACGCTCATCCAACTTTTTCCCGCTGATATCGCACAGACAACTGTTCAAAGCAGGGATTGGATCCTTCCTCAGGGAAAGGTGACCGACGCTCCTGATTTTGCTTACCGTGGTTCCATGTTGGATGTGGCCAGACACTTTATATCCAAAGAAGATGTCAAGTTTTACATCGACCAGATGGCTGGCATGAAGTTGAATTACCTCCATCTCCACCTTACAGATGATCAGGGCTGGAGAATAGAGATCAAGTCCTGGCCTAAATTAACTGAAATCGGAGGTGCCACCGAAGTAGGTGGTGGCAAGGGCGGATTTTACAGGCAAGAAGAATACAAGGAATTGGTGGCCTATGCAGCTGAGCGTTACATTACCATCGTTCCAGAGATTGATATGCCAGGCCACACCAATTCGGCCTTGGCTTCTTATGCTGAGTTAAATCCTGGAGTCAACCTACCTGTTGGCCAAGGATTAGATTCACTAAACAAGACTCCATTGGATTACCAGTTGCCATTGACGGCTCCTCAAGCTTCTCAAATGTATACCGGTATCGAAGTTGGCTGGAGTACCTTTGCGCCGCAACTGGAGGTTACCTATGCTTTTGTAGATAGTGTGGTACGGGAACTATCCGAGATTACACCTGGTCCATACATCCACATTGGTGGGGATGAGTCACATGTGACTGAAAAAGACGATTACGTGTATTTCGTGGAGCGGGTCCAAGACATCGTGTCCAAATACAATAAAACCAGCATGGGTTGGGATGAGGTGGCCACTGCAAAATTACTTCCTGGCAATGTAGCCCAGTTTTGGGCAAAAGAAGAGAATGCAATCCTAGCCAAAAATCAAGGGAACAAAGTCCTGCTTTCGCCTGCAAAAAAGACCTATTTGGATATGCAATACGATAGCCTTTCTCGAATCGGATTGCACTGGGCGGCTTACATTGAATTGGATTCTGCTTACCTC
>JAXISU010000298.1:0-3283 GCA_034680425.1 Cyclobacterium sp. | reverse complement strand
TTGCCGAAGGCCCCGAACCCAAGTCCTGAACTTTTCCTGCCGCAATTCGCGCTCTCGCTGCTTTAGAGGAAATCAGATCGAGTTGGGGAAAGCCTGCCATCAGATCGGTCTGCCCCAAGGCATCCAAATGGGGTACTTGGGTGGTAGAAGTGAGTACGACCTGATCAATTGGGAGTTGAATGACTGCATCGTAGTTTGCCGAATTAACCTGTACTCCAGAATCCAAGACCAGGTAGCGGTAGGTTTCGGATGAACCTGCATAGCCTTTGCCAACTTCAATTTCCCAGAATCCTTCACCTTGGAACAACTTGAATCCTGTCGCAAAATCCAAAGGAACAGGCGATTTGAGGAGCGCATCGTTTTTCTTTTCGGTACAGGAAAGGAGCAGCAAAGCAACAACAAACCACAGCACGTAGCTAAGCCGATAGGGTAGGGATCGCAAAACGCTTGGGTATGATTGCATGCAGGCCTTGGAATTTTGATACAAGGTAAGGGGTAGCGATTGACTCTCAAAAAAATGCTGAGAAAGGCCTTTTTTATGCACCGAAATTGGGCGTTATTTACATCGATTTTGGTTTCCAACCCGAGCGTTTCGGTTCTTGGAATTAAAAGGGAATCCGGTGCAATACCGGAGCTGTCCCCGCAACTGTAAGTTTGATTTCCTAGAGATGATTTAGGGAAAAGCTTTTGCAACCCCCGCCATTGGTTTCACCGAAACTGAGAAGGCTAGCAAAAAGTCAAACGAGCCAGGAGACCTGCCTTAATCAATGATTCTGAGCTTTCGGAGGAAAAGCAGATAGGAGCGTACAATGTCTTTACCCCATTTTGGGTTAGGGCTGGTTATCATTTCTATTTTTTCCTTCATAGCCGGATTCGACTAGACTTTCTAATCGGAGCCCAATGACTTTTGCCCTCTGGTGTGCATTCGTACTTCCTTTTGCCTCGCCCCAAGATACGGTGGCGCTGGCTGAAGTGGCTGTGCATGCCGCAGCCTTGGACCGATTTGCCGCAGGTCAAACGCTCTTGACTTATGATAAATCTACCCTAGCCCGCTATGGAGCACGATCTTTAGGGGATTTGCTGCAAGAGACTTCTCCAATTTTTGTACGCCAATATGGGGCAGGCATGTTGGCTTCTCCTTCTTTTCGGGGCACCTCTCCAGGGCACACTGCGCTCTTCTGGAATGGGGTGCCTATCAACAGTATCTCGCTGGGGCAGTCCGACCTCAGCATCCTACATTTACAAGCTACCGATCGGGTGGAGGCTCAATTCGGAAGTGCTGGAGCACTTTTTGGAAATGAGGCCATTGGTGGTTCGGTGCACCTCTCTACCGGTCTCACAAAGAAAGAAGGGCTGCAAGGGACCTTCAGTCAGACGATGGGGAGCTTTGGACTGAACCAAACCTCCTTGACGGCAGCCTACGGAAATCCAACCCTACGTTTTCAAACAAAAGGCTACCTTCAAGATCAGCCAAATACCTTTCGCTACCGAGATATTTCCCGAGCAGGAGCCCCCTGGGAGCGCCAAACCCATGCTGGCTTCAAGCAGCGTGGTGTGCTCCAAGATATTTGGTGGCAAGCGGCTCCCCATGCACAAGTCAAAGCCTCCTTTTGGTGGAATGAAGCCCAACGGGAGATTCAACCACTGATTGGGAGTAGCACGCAGGATACGCAAGCCGACGAAAGTTTCCGGGCAGTGCTAGACTACCGGTACCAAAAGAAGTCTTCGGTATGGAAACTCAAAGGAGCCTGGGTGGCGGATCAACTGCGATTTAATGGACAAGAAAATCAAACCAGACAGGGTCTGCTTGGGCTAGATTGGGAACTCCCATCGGCTGGGAATTGGGCAATGCGAGCAGGTGTTCGTGGGACTTGGATGAAGGCCAACTTGAGCACCTACACCGCCACCGAACAGCGCTGGGAGGCTTACCAGAGTTTGGGTTGGCAGGAGGGAGAGCGCATCTCGGTTTCCCTCAATCTCCGGCAACTGGCCTATCCCAACGAACTCGTTCCCTTTCTACCTGGTCTAGGGTTGGACTGGCAGCTTTTTGAAAGTGACCGAACCAGCCTTCACCTCAAAACAGCTTTTGGGCTTGGGCTAAAACTACCGACGCTCAACGATCGCTACTGGGAACCAGGAGGAAATCCCAACCTCCGACCTGAGAAAAGCCAAAATGGAGAAATAGGCCTCCAACTCAAACAGAAAGGAACTTTTTCTTGGTCTCAGCGCCTGACCTATTACCGAATGCAGGTGGACGATTGGATCATCTGGCTACCAAAAGGCAACTTTTGGACTCCGGAAAATATCCGAGAAGTGCAGAATCAAGGGCTGGAATACCAAGGCGAGAGTTCTTGGACTACGGGCCACTTGACCTGGCAAGCCAATCTCTCCTACACCTATTCCAATACCCGTGACCTTGCTCAAGAAGGATCCCAGCAACTGCCTTACAGCCCCAAGCATCAAGGAAATGCAGGATTGCTTGTGAAGCGAGACGATTTCGCCCTTGACCTATCTGGCTTTTATGTGGGTTCACGTAGCATTGCTTCTGGAGAATCTCGAATTCTGGAAGGCTTTGCTCTTGGCAACTTGGGCCTTACTTATTCAGGAACCAAGTGGAAATCGCTGCAAATACCCCTGCGTTTTCAAGTCCTCAATGTATTCAATCAATCCTACCAAGTACTCTACCTACGGGCCATGCCCGGACGATCCTACCAACTCAATTTAACGCTTACCCTATGATTCAATTCAGTAAATCTTTCCTTGCATTATCCTTGTTGGTCCTGACTTTTTCAGCCTGCGATCCAACCGCCGATGAGCGCCCACTTGGGGTATACGATACCGGAATTCTGATCCTAAACGAAGGGGCTTTTGGAGCCAATGATGGAGAGGTGATTCACCTAGATCCAAGTACCGGGATATTGACCTCATCCCTATTTGAAAAGGCAAATGGGCGACCTTTTGCTGGGCTTTTGGAAGACCTGGTCTTGGAGGAAGATCGCCTGTATTTGGTGGCGAATACGGGGAAGGTGGAGGTAGTACAGCCTGGAGATTTTAAATCGATTGGAGCCGTGGATAAAGGTTTGGACCAACCCCGATCCCTAGCCACTGCCCGCGGTAAATTATTCATTTCGGATTATGGTCCTTACGATGCCAATTACAATACGCCCTCCTCTTACGTGGCTGTGGTGCAAGGATTGGACGGGGGAGTAGTGAAGAAAAAGATCCCCGTTTCCAGCAAACCTGAAGACCTCTACGCCTTTGGATCCTATGTATTTGTAGCGGG
>JAXISU010000297.1:0-3314 GCA_034680425.1 Cyclobacterium sp. | reverse complement strand
CTATTGATACCCGGGCTAGCTACCCTTGAAGCACAAGCAGCTCCTGCCAAAAAAGCAGCAGGAACCAAACCGATTATCCTTTCAACCTGGAATCATGGGATCCCGGCCAATGCGGATGCCTGGGCCAAATTGAAGGAAACGGGGAGCCTCTTGGATGCGGTGGAAGCAGGGGTTCGGAATACCGAGTTGGATATGGAAAACCTATCTGTTGGCCTTCAAGGCTTGCCTGATCGGGAAGGAATTACTACCCTGGATGCTTCCATTATGCTTGGGGACGGATCTTGCGGGACGGTGGCTTTTGTCAGACAAGTCAAGCATCCCATTTCGCTCGCAAGAGCAGTGATGGAGAAAACCCCGCACGTGATGCTTGCCGGAGAGGGAGCGCGTCAGTTTGCCATAGCACAAGGCTTCCCAATGGAAAAAGAAAAATTAAGCCCCAAAGCACAGGTAGAATACGATAAATGGAAAGTGACTAGCCAATACAAGCCGATTATCAATGTGGAAAATCATGACACTATCGGAATGATTGGATTGGATGCTTCAGGAAAATTGGCGGGAAGCTGCACTACGAGTGGCTTGGCTTACAAGATGCATGGAAGGATAGGAGATAGCCCGATCATTGGTGCTGGACTATTCGTTGACGATGAGGTAGGTGCTGCCACAGCGACTGGCCTTGGAGAATCCATCATTCGAATCTGCGGCAGTTTTTTAATTGTGGAGCTGATGCGTCAAGGGAGAAGTCCTCAAGAGGCTTGCGAAGAGGCAGTTCGTCGCTTAGTAGCCAAAAACAAAAATATCAAAGACATTCAAGCAGGCTTTTTGGCCATCAATAAAGATGGGGAAGTGGGAGCTTATGCGGTTCATCCAGGATTCAACTTTGCCCAGGCCACAGAGTCTGGCAATGTATTGATTGATGCGGCTAGTCATTTTAAGGCATGAGTATTCTCTTAGAAGCCCCCGTATTCAATTTGCAGGCTTCCTTGGAAGCCGCACAGCTGGGCATTGACCGCTTGGAATTGTGCTGCAATTTTCCCGAAGGGGGAGAAACACCCAGTGCAGGAATGCTCCGCTTCTTGAAGCGTGAAATCGACCTTCCCATTTTTGTCATGATTCGTCCTCGTGGAGGCAATTTTGTCTATTCCTCCAAGGAGTTGCTGGTCATGAAGCAGGACATTCAACTTTTAGGGGATTTGGGAGCAGATGGATTTGTATTTGGTGCCTTAGATGCCCAGGGCTCGGTCAATGAATCTGCATGTGAATCCTTGTTGCGAGCCGCTGAATCCAGACCATGCACTTTTCACCGGGCCTTTGATGCTGCGGCGGATCTTACGGGTTCCTTGGAAAAAATCATCCAACTCGGCTTTCAACGTGTACTCACTTCAGGAGGAGAAAATACCCTCACGGAAGGATTGGAAAAGGTAATGGCGCTATTGGAGCAAGCCAAAGAGCGGATCATCATCCTTCCAGGTGGAGGGCTCAAGGCAGCTCATGTTTCTCGATTGAAGGAGTCAGGCTATCTGAAAGAGGTGCATGCCTCCTGCAAGTTGGCCAAGCCAGCGGACAATCAATTTGTTAAGCCAGGCCTTTCTTTTGCGGGAGCTCCCTTAGATTTCAGCCTAAATTTTGGCATCGACCCCCAACTGGTACACGAATTTAAATCTGTTCTCTAAGTCAACTATGCGCCTATCTTGGGGTTTTGTGTTTGTGGTCGTGTTGGGTTGGGCGTGTGAACCGATTTCAGAGCGAAAGCAGCCTCCTCCCAGCCTTTATCAACTTTCCCAATCGGATCTAAATCTTTCGGGTGAGCAATTGGCCAAGGGGTATTGTGCAGCGTGTCACTTGATGCCTGATCCCAAGGTGTTGGATAAGAAGACATGGATCACCCTGCTTCCCGATATGCGAAAGCGCATGGGCTTGTATTTGGAAGAGGATTTGGGGACTGCTCTACCCGAAGATGAAGGAGTACCTGAAGGCATTTATTCCAAAACTCCCTACATCACCCGTGAAAACTGGGCGAAGCTGGAAGCCTACTATTTGGAAAATGCTCCGGGCACCCTGCTGCTGCAGGCCAAGAAAGAAGCTCCCAAACTTGGAATTCCAGGTTTCAAATTAGAAGTTCCAGAATTTAAAGGTATCCGTCCCAGTTTAACGACCCTACTGCGAATTCATCCACAGACTGGGGATTTGTGGGTAGGCCATCGCTTTCGTGCGCTGTACCGATTGGACTCAAAGAATAAGTTCAAGCAACTTGATTCCTTGCCTACACGAGTTGCTCCGGTAGACTTGATTTGGAATACTCCAAACTCCTTTGATTTGCTATCCATGGGAAAGATGGATCCTTCCAACGACTCCATAGGCCTTTTTTCTACCTATTCATTCAATTCAAAGCGCTGGGAAGAGACCCCTCGAATCGATCAGTTGATGCGTCCCATGGACATGGAAGTGGCGGATTGGAATGGAGATGGTAAGAAGGATTACGTGCTTTGTCAATTTGGGAATCACCTCGGCAAACTGAGTATTTTTTTAAGTAAGGGAGAAGGATTCACCGAAGTAATTTTAAAGCCAGATCCAGGAGCGAGGCGATCCATTGCTGTGGATTATGAGGGAGATGGGGACCTGGACTTGATGGTCCTATTTTCTCAGGCCAAAGAAGGGATTTCCCTCTTTGAAAATGTGGGCCAGGGGAAATTTAAGGAAAAGCAGCTCTTGGCATTTCATCCAGCTTTTGGCTCCAGTGACTTTCGTTTTGAAGACATAAATGGAGATCAAAAGCCTGAACTTGTCCTGGTGAATGGAGACAATGCAGACCAAAGCCAAATTTTCAAACCCTATCATGGGCTGCGGATTTTTGAGCGCGATGCCGAAGGGGATTACCAAGAAAGATGGTTCTATCCCATGCATGGCGCGAGTGGCTTGGAGCTTGGGGATTTTGATCAAGATGGAAAAGTGGATGTGGTGACCATTGCCTTTTTTCCAGACCGAAAACAAATCTCCTTTCAAAATCTCATCTACTTCAAGCAATCCGCATCTGGAGACTTTCACCCACACATCTTGAAGGAGCAGTTGGCGGACAATTGGCTCACGCTGACCAAAGGGGATTTGGATTTGGATGGAGACGAGGATCTGGTGATCGGAACCTTTGCTTTTGATCAGTTGTACCAAGTGCCAAATAGCCCCTGGAAGCCTTTTGTGATCTTGCGGAATACGCTGCGCTAAGGATTTGCTTACTTGGATTGCTCCAAGGCTCGTTCCACATCCTGGATGATGTCCTCGTAATGCTCTAAGCCTACAGAAAGGCGAATCAGCCCATCCGT
>JAXISU010000296.1:0-3338 GCA_034680425.1 Cyclobacterium sp. | reverse complement strand
CATTCGATCCCAAAAGATGGGCGCTTCTCGAGGATCATAACCCGCCATGGCCATAAATATCAAGCCCATCCGATCGGCCTCAAGCTCATGCTTTCGTGAAAACTGAAGCATTTTTAATTCAGAACCAATACCGACAGACTGTAGGAAAATTTCCTGCGTCAAAGTTGGATTTTGACCGGCAGCAGCAGAAAGGGCTGCAAATCCAAAATTAACCACCAGTCCGGTAGACATGCGTTCGTTGGCATGGGAGGCCACCGCATGGGCAATTTCATGTCCCATCACCACGGCAATTCCTGTTTCATTTTGAGTGATCGGTAAAATGCCCGTATAAAAACCCACCTTCCCTCCTGGCATACACCAGGCGTTGACTTGATCGCCTTTTAAGAGATTAAATTCCCAGTCCAGATCTTTTACTAGGTCGGCATACCCTTGTTCCACCAGGTATTTTTCAACGGCTACGGCCATTTTTTTCCCAACCTGTACCACTTGCTTTCCTTCAGTTAAGTTAGTCACAACCTCACTGTCTTTTAAAGCTTTGGCATATTCTTCATTAACAAGCGGTTGAAGTTCCTGATTGGACAAAAAAGCCAATTGACTTCTGCCAGTGAGTGGAACAGTTGAGCAGGAAGAAAATAGCCCAAAAATCAAAACTAGGTATGCTGTCTTTTTCATTTTTTTAAAAGTTAAAATCCCTGCGTCCAGGTAAAAACCTAACAATCCTGGTTCACTTTTTAATTCAATTCTAATTTCACTAAATTAGTTTTTTTACTTGAATTAAAGCAGCCATGTCAACGAATACCGTCCTTTCTCCTGCCGCCATTACCTATCAAAAAAGGATGAAAAATCCCTTTATTTTTTGGTTTGCGATGCTCTTCAAATTGCCAACGGCCGTATTTTGGAGATTGAAGATGGTTCACCTGGATAGCCAAAAGTGCCATGTAAGCATTCCTTATTTCTGGAGAAGTCAAAACCCATTCAAATCCATCTATTTTGCAGCGCTAGCCGGTGCGGCCGAACTGAGTACTGGAGCTTTGTGTCAACTAGCCTTAGCGGGAAAAGGTTCTTTCAGCATGCTCGTAGTGGACTTCCGCGCGGAATACAGCAAAAAAGCGAATACAAAGATTCTATTTACCTGCGAACAGGGACCGGAATTGTTTAGCCTAATCGATACCCTCAAGCCAGGAGAAACCAATCAACTGACCATGCTTTCCATAGGCAGAAACAAAGCAGGAGAAGAAGTAGCTCGATTTTTTATCACCTGGTCTTTCAAGCGGAAAAACTAATCTTCAAGTACCGCTTCTAGTCTAAAAAAAGTCAATAGGGCTTCTTGAACACGTGCTTTCGGCCAATCCAAAAATTCATGAGAAGCATGAAAAGCATTGAATCTGAGGATCAAGTCATCCCATTGCTTACGATCCAATTGATAGGAACCCATCAGGGAGGTGCGTAGCGAATCCGAATCAATTACCTCGAGGTATCCTTCGCGCCGCTTTTCCCATTCCATTCGCTTTTCATAGGCTCTCAATTGCCTATTTCGCTTCGTAAAGTAGCTGATTGGGCCATAAATGGCGAATCCAGGATTAGGTGATGTTGAGTCTATTCCTATCCCCACCTGCTGGCTCAAAGGAGTTTCTTCAAGAGATGGCTCCTCGATCAAAATCAATTTACCATCCTTGAAACGAAAACTATAGGGCTCGGCCTTCACTTGAAATGTAGGTAGCAAGCGCGCACGATCCTGCAATTCAATGAATAGGAAATATTCAGAAGTGGCCACCCATTTTTTTTCTATAAATCCCGGAAAATTAAAAACCAGGGTATCCCCCATGAGTGAAGAAATGGAGAAATAACCTCGGGCATTGGTTTTGGATTCCTCTCCTTTTCCATTGGTCACAACCACCCCTTCTAAGTATTTCTTATCCCAAGCATCGACCACATTGCCTGAATAGCGGCCTTGGGCACAAAGGTTGACCAGCCCAAAGAAAAAGACGACGAATAGAAAGCAATACTTCATGAGTGCTCAAAAGTAGGTAGTCCCAAGAAGTCGAAAAATGTTTTCCTGTTAAAGAACTTTAATTCTGCTCCAAATTGTGCTCTGCCCACTTCCGGGAATCTCTTAACTTTGGTGCATGAAGTTTGCTCAGACCCGAATCGCCCCCACCCCTAGTGGATTTTTACACCTTGGCAATGCCTATTCCTTTCTACTGACCAAGGCAATGGCGGAGAAGCACGGAGCAAAAATCCTACTTCGAATTGATGATTTGGATCGGGAGCGCTATCGTCAGGAATATGTGCAAGACATTTTTGATACCCTTGACTTTCTTGAAATTCAAATCCACCAGGGACCGAGTTCGGTAGCCGAGTTTGAAAGCCAATGGACCCAGCAAGAACGCATGCCGCTCTACCAAGAGGCACTGGATCAACTCCAACAAAGTCGACTACTCTTTTCTTGCACCTGCACCCGAAGTCAAATCCTTCAAATCGATCCACGAGGCATCTATTTGGGCCAATGCTTGGACAGAAGAATGCCCTTGGACAAAAATGAGGCCGCCTGGAGAATCAATACCTTGGATGCGGATTTTCTGGATTACATCGCCTACCCAGCAACAAAAAAATCAGTCCTAATTCCTGAGGAAGCAAGCTGCTATGTCGTTCGTAAAAAAGACAAAGACCCCGCTTACCAGCTCAGCTCGCTAGTGGATGATCTTCATTTTGGAGTGGATCTGATTGTGCGAGGCCAGGATCTATTTCCTTCAACCCTAGCCCAACTCGACCTTGCCCGGATTCTAGGGAAAGAAGGATTTGCTAAAACTACTTTTTACCACCACCCCCTACTCAAAGGGCCAGATCAGAGCAAGCTCTCCAAATCAGCAGGAGCGTTTTCTATCCGACAGCTTCGCCAAGAAGGGAAAAGCCTAGGAGATGTATTTCAGTTGCTGGGAAAAAGTTTGGGGCTTCAAGAAGAAATCCACTCTTTTCCGGAGTTTTCCAAGCAGGTAGTCCAATAAAAAAGGGCCCTGATGACTCAGGACCCTTTCTAGTTAACCTAATCGCAGGCTTACTTGTATTTCGCGGCTTCTCCCGGAGCCACTGCGGACTTCTGGATAAACTGGCGGATATCTTCGTTGGAGGTAGCCAAGTCTTCTGCACGCAAGTACATCATGTGTCCAGAACGATATCCTTTGAAATCGATTCGCTCTTTCATTTTTCCATTTGGATCGATGTGCCAAGTGCTGTACTTCGCATTGAAGTAGTCAGTTCCTCCATCAAAATAACCAGACTGTACCATCAAATGCAGGTATGGATTTTGTCTCATGGCCGTTCCTAGGTCGTTCGCAGTG
>JAXISU010000295.1:0-3356 GCA_034680425.1 Cyclobacterium sp. | reverse complement strand
ATCCAGCCCCTTGGGTTTCTAGCAGCTGTATTGCAGCTGTTCGTAGTAGGTCAGGATCAGTAATACCTTTCAGAAGTCCTTCGAGCTCGTCCTTGCTTCGCCGTAAGATGAGGCCATGGCTTGGGAAACCCACCTTGGAAGCAAAGGCATCGAGCTCCTCCAAACTTGAAAACTCTTGTCCTGCAAAATTAGTGGCAGTGCTGAGATGACGGGCATGGATTTCCAGTTGGTGCTTGCGGTCAATTAAGAGCAGCCATTCCTCGTTGGCGGGAAGAAAGAATGCGGATGGATGTGGGCCGAAGGATCCTTCGCTGGCGAGGACCAGGTCGCAACCGGTTAGTTCCATGGCTAGCTCACATTTTTTCCGAGCCGTGGACAAGGGATCTGCAATCCGTGCGACCTCTCCGGAGAAGGTACCGAGCAAGTCGGTATTTAGGCCAGCAGCTACAGCTACATTTACCATCAAACTCGCTTCTAAGATGGGCTGAAGTACCTGCTCCTTTTGGTGCATGCTGGCGATGACGAGTTGCCTCCCTTCAAAAAATCCCGCCATGGGTGTTTAGTTGGATTGAACTTCCAGGGCTTTGCCTTTGACTTCTTCGTGAAATACACCGTCCGCGTAGGCCAAGTGTCCATTGACCCAGGTGCTCAGCACCTTGCTGTGGAAGGTGGTGCCTTCCAGAGGAGACCAGCCGCATTTGTAGAGGATATTTTCCTTGCTTACCGTCCACTCGCTGTTGAGATCCACCAAGGTCAAATCTGCAAAGTAGCCTTCACGGATGTAGCCGCGTTCTTTGATGCGGTAGAGGATGGCGGGATTGTGGCACATTTTCTCCACGATTTTCTCTAGACTGATTTTGCCTTGAGCGTAGAATTCAAGGAGACAGTTGAGGGAATGCTGCACCAGAGGAGCGCCCGACATGGACTGGAAGTAAGGCTTTTGCTTTTCTTCCAAGGTATGCGGCGCATGGTCGGTGGTAATGATGTCGATGCGGTCATCTAGTAGCGCAGCAAGCAAGCCATCCTTGTCTTTTTTGGTTTTGATAGCTGGGTTCCACTTGATCAAGACACCGAGTCGCTCGTAGTCCTGGTCTGTAAACCAGAGGTGGTGTACCGAAACTTCAGTAGTGATATTTTTCGCTTCCACCGGGATGTCGTTGCGGAAAAGATCCGTTTCCTTGGCAGTGCTCAGGTGGAGGATATGCAATCTGGCCCCATGTTTTTCGGCAAGGCCAATGGCTCGTTCGGTAGCTTCGTAACAGGCTTGCTCGCTTCGGATCAGTGGGTGACAGGCGATGGGCACATTTTCTCCGTATTTTTCTCGGTAGATTTCCTCATTTTTCTCGATGATCTCCTCCTTCTCGGAGTGGATGGCGATGAGTCCTTTGTGCGCTGCAAAAAGTTTCTCCAACATAGCAGGCTGATCCGCAAGGATATTTCCCTTTCCTGTAAAATACAGTCCATCGTCCGTGATGGCGAGGTGCTTGGAGGTGTCCCATTGGATGACCTCATCCAGGTTGTCGGCGGTGATGCCCAGTAAGAAGCCATAATTGGCCAAGGATTTTGTGGAGGCCAGTTCGTATTTGTCAGCCCAGAGCTCGAGGGTCAACGTATTGGGCCGGGTGTTGGGCATCTCGATAAAGGAAGTCACTCCACCTGCGATGGCAGCCTTACTTTCGCTCGTCAAATCAGCCTTGTGCGTTAGTCCTGGATCTCGAAAGTGTACCTGTCCGTCGATTACACCAGGAAGCAAGTACTTGCCACGGCCGTCCACGAGCTGGTACTGGTCTTGGGCAGGGATGGAACCAATTTTTTGGATGCGTTCCCCCTTGATGAGGACGTCGGTAACTTGGATTTTGCCTTCGTTGACGAGGGAGACTTGCTGGATAAGCGTGGCTTGGGACATGGTAGGTAGAAGTATGCTTGCTTCTACAAAGAACGCAGGTAATTGCTAAGATTACAATGGGTAAAAATCTCCAAATACCGTTGAATTAATCCATCATCCCTTTGCCCGCAAAGATTTTTGGGACACATTTTTCGATGCGGCTCAGTCGGGTAGGCGACTGCTTCGCTCCAGTAAAGTGAATGAGGTAGCCCCGCTGCCGACCTGGAGTTAATGCAAAAAATGCGGCTTCTAGACCTGGATGCTCCTCGAATTTTTGGAGGAGTTCGGCGGGTAGTTCTTGAGGACTTGAACTAGGTGCAGCCTTTTTTCCGGATTGCTCAACCAGAATGGCTTCTTGCAGGTAGTGGCGGATGTCTTTTTCCAACAACGTAGCTTGGTTGAGTTTGGTAAATCGAAGGATTCTGCCTTCACGAGAGTTGGGGCCCGGTAGTTCGAGCAGCCCCTTGGGATCTGGAATTAGCTGTCCTTTGATAAAACTCAACACACAGGAATCCTTAAACACCCCTAACATCACCACGTTTTTGCCATTGAGGGTGTAGGTTGGTACACCCCACTTGCGTTCTTCCTGAAGTTCCGTTTCCAAGATCAGTTGTCTCAAAAACTCCAATATATCCGTCCAAAGTAGCACCTTGCAGGCTGGGGTAGCACCCAAAGAGCAGCGCATGCATCCTTCAAGGAGAAATTGGTCGATAAGCGGATTGGGTGGTAACATCTAGTCGGATCAATTAAAATCTAAAGTTAACAATTTGGTTAACCACATAGACACATAGCAAAACTCCAAATTCGAACATTTTCTATGTGTCTATGAGGTTTTTTCTTTTTTGACTACGTGGTTTCATCCACAAATTCCAATAAGTCGCCCGGTTGACAATCTAGCGCCTTGCAGAGGGCAGTTAAAGTACTGAAGCGAATGGCTTTGGCTTTGCCCGTTTTGAGAATGGAAAGGTTGGATAGCGTAAGGTCCACTTTTTCGGATAGTTCATTAAGAGACATTTTCCGCTTGGCCATCATCACATCTAGGTTTACTACGATTGCCATGGCTTATACCGTTAACTCGTTTTCAGCCTGGATCTCTACGCCACGCTTAAATACTTGCGCAATGGCAAAAATCAGAGCGCTCAACAAGAAATATTCAAATGCCCCCGAGAGGTAGGATTGCAGTCCTTCTAATTCGAATGAACGCTTGATCAACCAGCTTCCGCAGCCTCTTGCCATTGCAAGAAAAACGCCTATTTCAAAGGCTATATAACTGAGTGTGCTGATCAGCTTGGCGATTTCCTTACTGAAAGGATGAACCAAATCAATCTTGAGGAAAATTCGAATCATGGTGTAGAACAGCTGGGCCTTTAAAATGGCAATGGAAAGAATAAGGGTCACGAGCCCTCCATAATACCAGCTATTTTGAGTGAGTAGAGAATATAAATTCAATCCTTCGTACAGGTCCTGAGCT
>JAXISU010000294.1:0-3358 GCA_034680425.1 Cyclobacterium sp. | reverse complement strand
TGAATGAGCAGGAAACGGTAAGTGAACTGATTCGTAAATCAAAATTTGAAAGCGAAGCGGAATTTTTTCAACAAAACAACCTGCAGTTTATCCCTCGGGAAATGCGGGAAGGCATGGGCGAGGTGGAGCTTGCCAAAGCAGGTACGCTTCCTGTCTTGCTTGAAAACAGCGATCTAAAGGGAATTTTACACAACCACTCTACTTACAGCGACGGCAAGCACAGTTTGCGGCAGATGGCCGAACATTGCAAAGCACTGGGCTACGACTACCTAGGCATTTCGGACCACAGCCGCACGGCAAGCTATGCAGGCGGGCTAGAAATTGAAAAGGTAGCCAAGCAGCATGCAGAAATTGATGCCCTCAATCAAGAATTAGCACCTTTCCGCATCTTCAAAGGCATCGAATCGGATATTCTTCCCGACGGGAGTTTGGACTACCCAACTGAAGTTTTGCAGAGCTTTGATTTCATTGTTTCTTCTGTCCACTCGGTACTCAATATGGACCTCAAGCGCGCCACAGATCGCTTGCTTACTGCCATTCACAACCCCTACACCACGATTTTAGGACATCCTACGGGAAGGCTATTGCTTCGAAGAGAAGGCTATCCCATTGACCACAAGGCCATCATCGATGCCTGTGCAGAAAAGCAGGTGGTGATCGAAATCAACGCCAATCCCTGGAGATTGGACCTGGACTGGAGATGGGTTCGCTATGCAATGGAGCAAGGAGTCCTACTCGCCATCAACCCTGATGCGCACGAGATGGATGGCTATGCCGACATGCAGTATGGGGTATTGATCGGAAGAAAGGGTGGATTAACCAAAGAAATGACACTCAATGCACTTTCTGGAAAGGAGCTGGCCAGCTATTTTGAAGCTCGGAAAGCAAAAATCTAAGAAATCACCCGAAGGAACTCGGATTGATCTCATTTAGCGTTCTTTCTCTACCTTTACCAAATACTCCAAACCTATGAAGTGGTCCTCCCTACCCGAACCCGTTCTCTTGCAGCGTGCATTCCTTTTTGGAATTACGGGCATTTTACTAGGCACGCTATCCATACTCAATACTAGACTCCAGCTTCTTGATGCCCCCATGGGTCCCTTGAATGGCGTGAGTTTGTTGCTCCAGTTTTTTGGTTTGGGATTGGCAGTGATCGTTTTGCGCCGACCGAAAGTTGCCGTAGAGTTCAAGGAAAAGTCACAACTGATGATTCTTATCCTGGCTGTAGCCCTTTTGTTTTTTATTTTTTCGCTCTAATTCATTCAACCACAGCCCTTTTTCTTTCGTATCTTATAGTCAGGAAAAAGAAAAATAGAAAACTTTTCTCCCTCCCTGCAACCTTTCCTTTGCTTCGTGCATCTACCTTTTTGAAAGTTAAACCAAATGCAATTACCTCCCCAATTCTCCGCTGAGGAAGAACTGATCGCGGGATGTCTATCTGGAAACAGGCAGGCCCAGCGACAGCTCTACGAGACCTACTCCCGGAGATTTATGGCGATATGCACGCGGTACCTCAAGGAGCAGGAACAAGCAGAGGATGTGATGATTCAAAGCTTTATGAAAATCTTTGAAAAGCTTTCCCAGTTTCAAGGCAAAGGGAGTTTTGAGGGATGGATGAAGCGGATTGTGGTCACGCAAGCACTGATGGCCATTCGAAGCAATCGCCACCTCGCACTTTCGGTATCCTTGGAAGAGGCTACGAACAACTTGGAGTCCACAGCCGAACTTACCCAGTTGGAAGCAACAGAATTGATGGATTTGGTTCAAAGTCTACCCTTGGGTTACCGAACCGTCTTCAACTTATTTGCGATTGAAGGGTATTCGCATCAAGAAATCGGAGAGCTTCTCGGAATCACGGAAAGCGCCTCCAAATCACAACTCAACCGCGCACGCAGCGTGTTAAAAGAAAAAATTACGAGTCTTCAACTCCAACCCAAAATTACGCATGGCTAAATCAGACGAAGTATTGGATCGGGTTTTTAGAGAAAAACTCGAAAATCACGAAGCCTCCCCTAGCCCAGCGGCATGGGACAAGCTGGAAGCCCAACTGGATGCAGCAAAGCAACCGAAGAAAAGTTCCTGGTGGGCGATAGCCGCTGCAATGCCCTTGCTGCTAGGCCTTGGTTACCTGATCTGGTCTCAAGCAACTCAACCCGAACAAGAAAATTCAGCTGCAGCTAGTGAAGAGGTACTGGAAGTCCCTCTTGTACCGGAATCAACTCAAGAAGCCAAAACGGTGGTATCCGAAGAAGCCCACTACCAGAACTCCTTAACTGAGACCGTTACCCCTAGTTCAAGTAAGCTCGTTTTAAAATCAAACATTATTCAGGAAAACCCGAAAGTGGTCAATTTGGGAAATGTGGTAGCTGAAACAGTTACTTTCACTAGTCCACAAGTAGCGGTAGCGGTGGAAGTAAATTTAGTTACCGAGTCCAAAATATGGCAGACACCTGAACCTACTCAAACCACTCCTTCACCAAGTACCTCACAACCCACCTTGGCGGATGGGGAGGACCTAGACGGATACCGGGTTCGAATTTTCTCGGATGGATTAAAAAAAGAAGAAGCCCCCAACAAAAACTTGATCACGGAACTTGGAAAAACGGTCGGTCAGGTGGAAGGCCTCCTCGACAAACTAGACGAGGGATTTGTAGAGATCCAAGATAAAAAAGAGCGCCTCTTTTCTTCCCTAACGAGCCGAAAAGCTCCTTCAATCGAAAAACAATAAAACTAAACCAAGTATATACAAACAGCAGAACCCATGAAAAAATTAGTGATCCTACTCGCTTTTTTAGGATGTGCCTTCCTGGCTGAGGCCAAGACCAATCCTGAAACAACCCTGAAAACCAAAACCCCAACACTCAAGGACTCCGTAGTCATTGAATTTGGTAAGGCAGGAAGAATTGTGATTCTGGTAGAATCTATGGCTGATTTCGAGAAACTGAAAGGGATGAACATCAACCAAATCATCGCTGAACTCGGCGTCCAAGAGAACAAGGCTACTGGCGAAGTCACCCTTATAGAACTTCAGAAAAAGGACGGCTCCGTAACTGAAGTAGTTCGTGTGCTTGAAAATGGCGCCGAAACGGAGGTTCGGGTTGGAAGAATGCGCGTCTTCGTGGATGAATCTGGTGCGGACACCAAGGTCAAATTTGAATCTGACGCTAAAAAGGAAGATAATCCCAATTTCAGCACCCATTTCAATCTGGATTTAGGTATCAATAATTTCTTACAGAAAGGGAGCTTCCCTACTTCGGATCAACCCTACGCCACCAAAGGCTGGGGTAGCTGGAATGTAGGATTGAATTGGATGGGTTCTCAGCGCTTGAGTGATGGCTTGAGATGGAATTTCGGATTG
>JAXISU010000293.1:0-3363 GCA_034680425.1 Cyclobacterium sp. | reverse complement strand
GCCCCCTGTCGTGAAATGATGACGGGCAACCCAAACGAGAATGCTTCCAATACCGGCAATCCAAACCCTTCATTTGTGGAAGGGAAAACATAGCCCAAGGCATGCTGGAAATAAGACGCCAATTGCTCTTGGCTTACATATCCCGTGAAATCCACTTTATCAGTCAATCCCAGGGTGTTGACCAATTCAACCAAATGATCGTAATCATCTAAAGTTTCTCGGGGACCTCTTTGTCCTACCAACACCAAACGGTGGCTTTCATAGCCCGCCATTTTTGTAAGTTTATCAAATGCCTGGATTAGTAAACCCAGGTTTTTTCTTTTCTCCAATACCCCGACATGAAGAAAATAGGCTGCTTGTGTAGTTGATTTCAAATCCGATAGGACTAAGCTTTCCGAAAGCCCAGAAGCCTGATAAACCACCTGAATTGGAATAGACTTGAATGGAGGCAATTGGTGCAGCCGCGTTTTGGAAAAATGAGTTATCGTGATGATCTCCCCATTTTTTTGCAACCCTTTTTCTAAAAAATAGAGGTAATACTTCAGCCAAAGACTTTGGTAATGTTCAGGCGTATCCCAAAAACAGGTGTCATGGACGACGGAAACTTTTTTCCCTTTAGCGAAAACCGGACTTAAAATGTCAGGGCTGAAGACGATCGACGCTTGGTGATAATAAGATAGTATCGGCAATACCACCTGTTTTCTAAAGAAATAGAGCAGCTGAAAAAGGAGGTTTTTCCACTTGGCTGTTTTTCCTCGAAAGAACTGATTTTGCTTTACTTTCTGATAATTGGGGCTAATGATAAACTCAAATTCGCTGTTGTTTTTTTTGAGAATCTCATCGCACAGGGTAACGATATAGGTCTTGATCCCTGTTTGTGCCACATACAGGTAAAATACATCCACCACTACTTTTGGCCTATGCTTCTTCATTTTTGATTTTGGAGTATTCGTTCATGGCATACCCAACCATCCACCAAGTGATCCAATTTACATAGGCAAACAACTCTGCGTTGGACGTGAAAAGAGGCAATAAGAGCCCTGTTTTCACAGCCGCAGCTGTAAATGCAATTCGTGCAGTCATGACGTTTTCAGTTAGCCTGAAAACCTGAATAGACCGGCTTATGGAAAACGCTAAAAGAAGGATGTACAAAATCATTCCTAAAAATCCCAGTTGCACCCCATAGATTAGGAATTGGTTTTCCCCTCCGATCCGTGCTTCATCGGTGACACTACCGGAATTGCCACTCATGGCCAATCCGACGCCCAAGGGATTTTGGATCATGGATTCGAGGGCAGTTACCCATTCCAACACATGGCCTACGCTTGATGCATTTTGGAAGGTTAGGGTATCGATCACGAAATAATAGAAGTCTTCAGAGGCAAAGAATACGACGAAGATGACAAATGCTGCGACTAGGCCGACACCAAATAGGATCAACCGATAAAGCTTAAAAATCACTGCAATAAAAAACAACATGATAAAAAAAGCTCCAAATGCAGACCTTGAACTCGAGAAAAACAGACTTCCCATGGAGCAAAGCATGACTAGGATATAGGGGAAACTTTCTTCTTTTTTGGATGTCAAAAACCAGATTAGTCCTGCCGCAAAACCGAAAAGTACGGAACTAGCCAACTCCAAAGGATCTGCAAAAAAAGAGGCCAGTCTCTTGGTCATGGCTTGGGTTTCGAATGTCCAGGATAACCCAAAATTGCCAGAAGGCTCCATATTGTATATGCCATAATTGAAAAGGGCATACCCCGTGAAGGTTTGTAAATGGGAACCGATAAATGCCTCAAAGAGATTGACCACGAATGCAGAAATCGCAATCACAAAAATGATCTGAAACAATCTTTTGACTTCAAAATCCTCGAAATTGGTGTTTCTACCCACGAAAAACACCAGGCCAGGAATGAGAATATTCTTGAAGTAAAGGGCTTTTTCCACAAAACTGGGCTCTCCGATGGGTAATAAAAGAAAGATTAATGCCAACCCAATAAATGCCAATAAGAGCCATTCCACTGTTTGGAAGCGAATTGGATACTCAAAAATCTTTCGTCTATAGAACACAAAAATTAGCATAGATCCGATGACTACCAAGTCTTTGGCCACCTGGAAGAAGGTGATTGGCAGTTTGGAATTTGTTGCCTGAAATAAAATACTTAAGAAGGTGGTATGAAAGGGGAGATAGGCCGCCAAAAAAAACACCAGGTACTCCCACTTTCCTTTGAAGACCATGGCCTTCAGCGTGAAGTGCAGCAGCAGCGCATAGCCCAAAAGTGATAAAATAAAAAGTGTTTGAGCGATCAATGCAGTTCAGGCTTTTGACAGATCAAGGTCACTGTAAACCTCACAGGGCACCTTCCCTTGACTTTTATACCCCTGAATATATTCAATAAAAACTTACTTTGCTCAATGCCGATGATCCAGTCCGTCTTTATCCTGTTGTTTTTAAACGTACTATATTTGAATTTTGGGATGGGGAGCACTGTTTGAAAATTGAAAAACCCAGTTTCGGTCAACGCTCTCTCCATCTCATGGTAAGAGGACTCATTGAGATGCCCCCCTTGTGCCAGTATCCGTCCCGAGCTGGAATTGTCCATAATTCGAGTGACATCCATCGGTCCAAACAGTCGATTTGGCATCACCAAGATGAATTTCCCTCCGGGCACCAAGCTCTCATAAACTGAGCGAAGATGATCCATCAAATCCAAGGGTGAAAGGTGCTCGATGACATTGTCTGAAAAGGCCAGTTCAAATTTTTCTTCGGTTCTGAAATTGATGATTCCGGAGGAAATGAACTTGATACTCGGATGATTTTTGAGGGTTTCGGGAATAAAGACATCCACTCCAGTCAACTTTTTATAAGGAATCTTTTTTTGGATGTTCATCAGAAAATATCCTTCCCCACAACCAAAATCGATTATGGATTTTCCTTTCAGCTCTTTTTCAAAAAGGGTAACCTGAGGATCTTTGGTGGCTATTCTTTCTTCAAGCGAACTATCTTCTTTTGCTGTTCTGCCGTAAAATTGAAGGAGGTTGGAATAGAATTCATCGTATAAGCCCTCTCTTTTTTTGGCATCTTCCTCCTGAACCAACAATTTATGGTAATGATTTTCAAGCTTAAATGCCTCTTCAAGGACTTCAGGGCTTAACCCGCTTTCTTTGGAGTAAGCTACAATATCTGGAAATAAGGTGGTGTTGGGACTTTTCATGAAATGAGTTTCATCTTGAAAAAAGACCTTCATAATGTCCTTTCAAAATTGAATTTACTTTTTGGAACCTACCATTTAATCCCAAATACAGAATGAAGGCAGCATTTTTTAGGGTTTGGTAGAACAAACTTAATACAAAGGACAATGG
>JAXISU010000292.1:0-3364 GCA_034680425.1 Cyclobacterium sp. | reverse complement strand
TCCACGTACGAGCTTCTGGTATTCCCCGAGTGCAACCAGCTCTTTTCCAAAATGGGTTTGGAAGTGGGTTTTGGCGGCTTGCAAACTTTGAACCGCTTCTTTTTCCGAAATCACCGTATCGATGGAGCGACCCGTCTTGGTAAACTCGTCCCACCAGTAGTAATAAACAAAGGCAAAAAGTGCTGCTCCTTCACTCTTGACATCGGCCTCCTTATTCCAAGTGGCAAGCGCATTAATTTGAGCTTTGAGTTCTGGATAGGTATCCGAATTTAGAGTGAAAAGGGCTTGTAAATTGGTTCGGAAAGCCAAGTCCTTGGGAAGCGTTTGGTCAAACTTGATTTGATTGAATTGCTGCCAGGATATTTTTCCTGTTGCAGGCATTAGCTCTCGAAAGCGCACGGATCGGTTGTTGTCACGCAAGTCGAATCCCATTTCCTGAGGGTGAGCAGCAGCTGCTAGGGTATCCGCAAGGTCTCCTGCCTTGAATGGAGAATGATTGGTATTGTAAAGGTAGCCCGTGGCAGGGTTGAGCTGCTGCGGGAGTTCCTCGAAGGAATGGTAATCCTTCCATGCCACATCCGAACGATTTCCGGGCACCGTCTCGCTATGGTCTATTCCGGGAACGCGCTTGGGCAATAGCGCATTGCTCACGTAATAAATGGTGTCGTATCGATCGGCATAGACCGTATTGAAGTTGGGAAGCTGCAAAGTGGACATGGCCGCTTTCCACTCTTGAAAGTTGCTGGCTTTGTTCATGCGCCACCACTGCTCTGGTGCCCCGATACGATCCAACGTCCCCATTCGGATGGCAAATGCACCCTTTTCAGTAACTAGCGTAGGGCCGTAGATGGATTTCCAAACGGTTTGGGGTACCGGGATCGTGATCCAGTCCCAGAGTTTTACTTTCAGCCAGACTGTTTTTTCTTCCAGCGTCAGCCATTCCCCATCTACTCGATACCGAGAAGGATCCTCGGGATCTAGTTCGAGTTGGTACAGGTCCAGCAAGTCGGGGGAGTTGACCGTATGTGCCCAGCCCAAGTGCTCGTTGACTCCATGGAAGATCATGGCCCCTCCGGGAAAAAGTCCTCCAAGGGCATTCCAGCCTTCTTCCGAATGGATATGCGCCTCATACCAAGCTACTGGCCCTTCCAAGGGTTGGTGGGAGTTGATGGCTAGAAAGGCCTCGCCCGAATCGGTACGAGAGGGGTGGATAGCAATGGCATTGGAGCCTTTGGGAAGGGAGTCTTCGGCGATCTTTGGGACTGTACCGTTAAAAATCGCTTGTACAGCCCGATCCGCACCCGCCATTTGCGCCAAGGAGAGGATGTAAGCGGAACTGATTTCTTGAGGGGTAATGGGAAATGCAGGTGCATAGTGCAGTTCCTCTGGGTGGTGAAAAGCATAGTCATTCAATCCAGCTGCATAGCCTTCCAGTACTTTTTTGAATTCTGGGGAAAAGCTCGATTCGTATTTCGTTTTGGCGATTTCTTTGGTGTCTAAAAGGTGCACAAAAAAATCGATAGCTGCTCCTTCTTCTCCATATACTCTACCAGCAAGTCCTTTGCCGGCAAGGACTGTTTTCTGGATAGTTTCAAAGTCGTCCTCTGAATGAGCCCAGGCCAGCCCGTAAGCAGCATCCGCATCGGATTGCCCAAAAATATGGGGGACCCCAAATTCATCACGAGCGATTTGAACGTTTTTTGTATTCCAGCCCGAATGCTGGTGAACTCGTTGGCAGGAGATTAGGAAGATCCCAATCAAGAAAAGGAAGGTTGTGTTTTTCATGGGGTGATGCAAACTGGATGAAAGTTAAGCGTTCACCTGAAATTATCAGCAATGCTTGACAAGTTTCCCTAGCTCCTTCCTAGCCGAAGGATCTAGTGGATTGCCGAAAACTTCGCAAAGGTATTTCGGAGGTTGGCTCAGCCCGTTGGTCACAAAAATTACCTATTGAAGAAAACTATTTCTATTTTCATGCCTTTAAGTTTAGACCTATGAAAAAACTACTCGTACTCATTTTCCTCATTCCTGTATTCAGCGTCTTCGCACAAGAAAAGGAAATCCTATCCAAGTTGGATGCAAAGGCTGATTTCTATGGAGATTTGGCCCGCCAAATCTGGAGCAATCCAGAACTGGGGTATCTCGAAAAAAATTCCTCCCAATTGCTTCAAAAAACGCTCTCCGATGCAGGATTTAAAGTTACTGCTGGAGTAGCAAATATTCCGACAGCCTTTGTGGCTGAGTATGGATCTGGAAAGCCAGTGATTGGAATCATGGCCGAATTTGATGCGCTCCCGGGAGTATCCCAGGAAGCAGTAGCTTTCCGCAAACCCGTAGTGGTGGGTGGTGCAGGCCATGCCTGTGGACACCACCTCTTTGGTGCGGCTTCTGTAGCTGCAGGGATCTCCGTTATGGATTGGATGAAAGCCAATAAAATTAAAGGTACCGTTCGAGTGTACGGAACCCCAGCCGAAGAAGGGGGTGGAGGCAAGGTATACATGGCACGCGCTGGCTTGATCCAGGATGTGGACGCCATGCTTCACTGGCACCCAAGCTCCCAAAATGCAGCTGGAGCTACTTCCTCTCTAGCTAATATCTCCACCAAATTCCGATTTTATGGAGAAGCTTCGCACGCAGCAGCAGCTCCAGAGCGCGGCAAGTCTGCCTTGGATGCGGTAGAGGCGATGAACTTTATGGTCAACTTGATGCGAGAGCATGTCCCTATGGAAACTCGCATGCACTACGTGATCACTAGAGGTGGAGAAGCACCTAACGTGGTGCCGGCATTTGCCGAATCCTACCACTACGTGCGTCATCCCGATGCCTTGGTCGTGCAACAGATTTTTGACCGCATGGTCAAAGCAGCTGAAGGTGCAGCTTTGGGAACGCAAACACGCATGGAATACGAGGTGATCAATGGGGTATACAACTTGCTTCCCAACGAGACCCTGGCACGTATCATGCACAAAAACTTAGAAAAAATCGGTGGCGTTACCTACAACGAAGAGGAGCGTAAATTTGCCGAAGACATCATCAAAACCTTCCCAGAAGGTGTGAAGGCTAATCCTGCGGATGCGACCAAAATCACTCCCTTTGTCGTAAGAGAAGAAGGGGGAGGAGGATCCACTGACGTGGGGGATATCAGCTGGCTGGTACCGACAGTAGGCTTGGGTACGGCCACTTGGGTACCGGGTACCTCTGCCCACACCTGGCAGGCAGTAGCCGCTGGAGGTATGAGCATCGGCCAAAAGGGAATGATGGTAGCAGCCAAAACCTTGACTTTGACAGCGATGGATATTTTTACCAACCCATCTGTTACTGGACAAGCCTTGCAGGAACTCAATACCCGAAGAGGGGAAGGGTT